>CAYTJB010000054.1:0-5160 GCA_964437995.1 uncultured Bacteroides sp.
CCTAAAAAATAATTAATCAAATATATAGCTCATATTTGAAAAATATTTTGTACTTTTGCACTCCATTTTTAAAATCAATTTAATAATCATTTAAAAATTAAAACACAATGTTAAACAATTACGAAACAGTTTTCATTATGACTCCCGTTTTGTCTGATGATCAGATGAAGGAAACTGTAAAAAAATTCCAGTCCTTTTTGAAAGAAAAAGGAGCTGAGATTGTTTATGAAAACAATTGGGGATTAAAAAAATTGGCTTACCCTATTCAAAAAAAATCAACAGGATTTTATTATCTTATTGAATTTAAAGCCGAAGGAACTCTTGTAGCTGATTTAGAAACTACTTACAAACGCGACGAACGTTTATTAAGATTCTTAACCGTAAAACTTGATAAACACGCTATTGCTTATAGCGAAAAACGCCGCAACATTGCAATTGGCAAAAAAGTAGAAGCAAAATTAGAAGTCAACGAAACAATTTAATTTAACTTAAAAATTTAAAACAATGGCAGACAATAGTTCAGAAATCAAATATTTAACCCCGATAGCGGTTGAAACCAAAAAGAAAAAGTATTGCCGTTTCAAAAAAAGCGGAATCAAATACATTGATTACAAAGATGCTGATTTCTTATTGAAATTTATCAACGAACAAGGTAGAATTCTTCCGAGAAGATTAACCGGTACTTCAAATAAATATCAGAAAAAAGTATCGCAAGCAGTTAAAAGAGCAAGACACCTTGCTTTATTACCTTACGTAGCAGATTTATTAAAATAAGGAGGGAAACACAATGGAAGTAATTTTAAAACAAGACGTAGAAAACTTAGGTTACAAAGATGACCAAGTTAAAGTAAAAGACGGATATGCGCGTAATTTCCTTATCCCTCAAGACATTGCCGTTATGGCAACAGCTACCAATAAAAAAATACACGCTGAAAATTTAAAACAACGTGCATTCAAATTGGAAAAAGTAAAAACAGAAGCCGAAACACTTTGCAAAGCACTCGAAAATGTAGTGGTAAAAATTGGTGCAAAAGCCGGCGAAACTGGTAAAATTTATGGTTCTGTTAATTCTATTCAAATTGCTGAAGCATTAAAAGAACAATACAATTACGAAATTGACCGCAAAAAAATTCACATCGAAGGCGAATCAATTAAAGAATTAGGTACTTACAAAGCAAAAATTAACTTACACAAAGAAATCAAAGCCGAAATCAACTTTGAAGTTATTGCTGAATAGTTAATAGCTTAGTTGGTAAAGTTAAAAGTTTATAAAGTTCATAAAGTTACGTTTTGCAATATTTTTTAAAACAGAATTTAATAATTTTTTGAATATATTTAATGAAAAACCCAGTTATATTGCTGGGTTTTTTTTATTTTTGTACGGTACTGAAAAATATTAGGAACTAGGAAATACTCGGCTAAGCTATTTTGTGAAATTGTATAATACTACGAAACAAGGATTAACCTCAAAGAATTTACGCTATAAAACAAGAAAAAGCGAAAAGTACGAGCAAAGTCACTTTACAAACTTTTAACTTTCAAACTTTATGAACTTATAAAATGCTATCAAAAAATACCATAAAACACATCAATGCTCTGAAACAAAACAAATTCAGAGACGAATATCAGCAATTTATTGCCGAAGGCGATAAATTGGTTAGCGAATTATTAACAAGTAATTTCAAAATTATTGAAATATTTGCAGTAAAAGAATGGTTAGATAAGCATAAAATAGTTGATAATATTG
Source organism: uncultured Bacteroides sp. (assembly GCA_964437995.1). Lineage (GTDB taxonomy): Bacteria > Bacteroidota > Bacteroidia > Bacteroidales > JACABE01 > JACABE01. Next base: position 1,748 of record CAYTJB010000054.1, read on the forward strand.
CTATTACAGAAGTTACAGTTTCTGAATTGGAAAGAATAAGCGGTCTTACAACGCCTAATATGGTGTTGGCTTTAGTAGAAATACCTCAACAACAAAGCATTAACGCATCTATATTTGACAAGCTAATTCTTGTTTTAGACGAAATAAAAGACCCGGGTAATCTTGGAACCATCATCAGAATAGCCGATTGGTTTGGCATTTCAAATATAGTATGCTCAAATCATAGCGTAGATGTTTATAATCCTAAAGTGGTGCAAGCTACCATGGGTTCAATAGCAAGAGTGAACGTACAATACGCTGATTTACATGATTTTTTTAAAAATGCACCTAAAAATGTGCCAATCTACGGTACTTTATTGAATGGTGAAAATATCTATACCCAACCGTTAAGTAAAAATGGAATAATTATAATCGGCAACGAATCTAAAGGAATATCTAACGAACTTTTGCCTTTTATTACCAATAAATTGTGTATTCCATCTTATGCCGAAAATCAAGAAAACAAAGCCGAATCATTGAACGCAGCCATTGCTACATCCATTGTTTGTGCCGAATTTAGAAGAAAGTTTTGTTAAGTCAAACGCTTTGTTCTTATAAAAAAATCAATCTATTTTCTTAATCTCCTCATAGTTAATAATATCAACGCCTTTGTAATAATATTTTATTATTTGATGAGCCTTGTATCTATATCTTACCATTTTTATGGCTCCTTCTTGGCTTAAACCTACACCATGCCCATAACCTCTCCCTTTAAGTATTACATTTTCTCCCTCCTTTTTTACAGAAAAAAAAGTAGATTTTAGTTCCAAATCTTTTCTCATACTTTTTAAAGGAATACTATCGTGGAAATATATTTTTCTTGTAAGTTGTTCAAAATTAAATGCTTTTCGAAGCATTGCAGTATCATCAGTGGGGTAGTTATAACTATTTTTTAAGTAGTTAATCCATTCTTTGGCAGGCATTTTTTTCTCCCAAGTACTGTTACGCATACCATTAGAAAAAGTATCAACCACAGCCTTTAAATAAGTAGTAGGTATAGACCATAAGCTTTCCGAATTAATGGTTTCGCCACCTGAATTTGAGCAAAATGCAGCCGAAATCATGTGTTTGTTTTTATCTACAATTACATCGCCAGCCGTAAGCGTAGTTGCCATTAAAATTTGAAAGTTATTACATCTGCTCTTATATGCTTGACAATGAACATCATCGCATAAATTATAGCCTTCTTTGTAATGTTTCCTCATGTTGTTAATAGCATAAGTTCTTGAAATAATGGCTTGAACTTTAAAAAACTCGAGCGAATCGCAACTTCCTAATATTTCAGATTGCACTACTCCAGCAACATAGTGTTCTACATCAACATTGTTAATAATTTTCAGCACACCTTTTTCGATAGAAATTTCAATATCATCGTCATAAATACGTTCGTTCAAATCTTGATTTAAAGGTTTTATTTTGAAAATATTTTTCAAACCATCGCCAGCAATTTCCAATGTGCTAAATAAACCAAGGTCTTCCTTATTTTTTTTAATTCTTAGTTTATTCTTTTCAATACTGATGGTAACTATTTCATTTTTTTCTATTCCTATTATCGGTTTGTCATCTCCATTCATAGCATATTTTCCAACAAGTGCTGTTATTGAAACTGATTTTATATTGGATTGCGAAAAAATTCGCACACTAAAATCAGTTGCAAACAGTTTTGCAGATAAGCTTACAATGAGAATGATAAGTATTGTTTTGAGTTTATTCATTGGTAATCATCTATAAATCATTATTTAATTAAGTATTCATGAATTAGTTGAGCCGTTTTAGCCGAAGCTCCTTTCCCACCCAATTTTATCTTTAGCTGTTGGTACTCATCTTTGAGTTGGCTTCTAAATAATTCGTTTTGTGTTATTTTTTCAAATTCTTTTTTTAATGTATTGATATTGAAATCGTTTTGTATAAGTTCGGTAATTACTTGCTTGTCCATTATCAAATTAACAAGCGAAATATATTTTACTTTTACAAATTTTCGAGCAATGTAATAAGATATTGCATTCCCTTTGTAACAAACTACTTGTGGAACATTTAACAAAGCCGTTTCGAGTGTAGCAGTACCGGATGTAACCAAAGCTGCATACGAAATTTTTAAAAGATTGTAGGTTTGTCCATAAACAATATCAATAGGTTCATTTTTAATAATTTGGCGATAAAAATTATCTGGAAGTGTATTAACACCTGCAATAATAAATTTGTATTGCGGATAATCTTTTGCCATTTCAATCATTATGGGAAGCATGGTTTTTACTTCCTGCCTACGACTACCCGGCAATAGTGCAATAATAGGCTTTTCGGATTGAATATCTTTTTCAAAAACATTAATATTGCTTGTATTTACTTTTTCGAGCGAATGATTTTCAATAGCATCAAGCAATGGATGTCCTACAAAATCAACGTCCATTCCATGAGATGTAAAAAAGTCTTTTTCAAAAGGTAGAATCACAAAAAGGCGATCAATTTGCTTTTTCATTTTCTTTACTCTCGATTGATGCCAAGCCCAAACTTGTGGCGAAATGTAATAAAATACTTTAATGCCGTTTTTGTGAGCCCATTCGGCAATGCGAAGGTTGAAACCTGGATAATCAACTAATATAAGAGCATTCGGCTGAAAATCGGTAATATCTTTTTTGCAAAAATCAATGTTGTTAAAAATAGTTTTTAAATTGGCAATTACTTCAACAAAACCCATAAAAGCTAAATCGCGGTAATGTTTTACAAGTTCTACGCCTTGTTCTTGCATCAAATCGCCACCCCAACATCTAAATATTGAAGTATTATCAATAGATTTCAACTCTTTGATAAGGTTTGACGCATGTAAATCGCCAGAAGCTTCCCCTGCTATAACGTAATACTTCATTGTTTAAAATAGTAAATAAAAAAGGCAATGAGTAAGATAAAAGTTACAAATAATATAGCTTTCCCTGTTTTCTCATATTTTAATGTTTGTAAATAATAACGTATCAATAAAATATTAATTACAATTGACAATAAAAAAACCTTGATGTATTGCTCAACATCACTGTTTAATAGCTGTAATGTAATATATATAATAAAAGCTGAAATTACAGGAAATACTACGCCAATAATAGCTCCAAAAATATAATCGTCTTTTTTAAATAGTCCAATCATATTCACTTATTGTTTTTAGGTTATGGTGTGCTGTTAAATCGAAGTGCAATGGCACAATGGCTATAAAATTATTTTTTAATGCCCATTGGTCGGTATCTTCTGCTAAATCGTCGCTATGAAAAACGCCTGTAAGCCAGTAATAATCTCTATCGTGTGGGTCTTTGCGAGCATCAAATACTTCGTTCCAAGAAGCACGGGCTTGTCGGCAAACCATAATGCCCTTAATTGGGCTACCATTT
>CAYTJB010000054.1:5170-9288 GCA_964437995.1 uncultured Bacteroides sp.
GTGCTGGAATATTCACATTGAGGCAAGTATCTTTGGGCAATCCTTTTTCAAGCACTTCCAACGTAATTTTTTTTATATATTCATCAACATGACTAAAATCGGCATTCCAAGAATAATCGTCTAAAGAAAAACCAATGGAACTAATGCCTTCGATACAACCTTCGATAGCTGCAGCAATAGTACCGGAATAAACCACATTTACAGAGGCATTAGAACCATGATTGATGCCCGAAACTATTAAATCGGGTTTGCCATGAAGCACTGCTTTTTCGGCAAGTTTTATACAATCAACGGGTGTGCCGTTGCAACTGTATTCTTCGTATCCATTTTCTTTTGCTATCAGTTTCATACGCAAAGGAGTTGCTACTGTAATAGCATGTCCCATACCCGATTGCGGTTTATCTGGTGCCATTACAATTACATCGCCTATTTGACGCATAATGGCAATTAGCTTTCTAATACCCGGTGCTTCTACACTATCGTCATTGGTAATGAGTATTTTAGGCTTCTTCATTTTCAGCTATTTTATTTATTTCAGTAATTCCACCCGAAACAATGAATTTCATTATTTCGGAGGAAGGAGCATTGATAGGTATTACATTTGCAACAGGCACAATAAATAAATTTCCCGAAAAATTGTAAGAGTGTGGGAAATAAACTGCTATAAGTCCTTCTTTTATGCCAAGACTTGTTAAATCTTTTTGTGTGATAAAGCCTAATTTGTAAATTTCGGCATCTTTATTCATCTGAACCATAACGGCTTCGGTAAATTTCTTTTTTTGACCTACAAAAGCCGACATAAAATCTTTGGTGGAAGTGTAAATAACCTTAATAAAAGGAACTTTTTCCATTACAGTATCAATCAACGATATCAATGGTTTTGCAAATAATGATTTACCAAAATACCCGACAGTAGTAATAACTGTAACTGTCAGCAAAATACCCAAACCGGGTATGCGAATGTGCATTATTTTGTAGAGCAAATCGTTGGCATTGCCATCAATGTAATTAAAAGTATAATAAATTATTAAAAGCGTTGCTCCTAAAGGTGTTATGTACAAAAGCCCTTGTAAAAAATAATTGAGCAGTTTTTTGGAATATTTACTTATTTCGGGATTCATTATGCTATTATTTTAGTTTTCAAAGATAAAGTTATTTTTTGAAAAAGGCTTGTTAATTAATTTTAAAATGGGTTAATTTATAGCTACAAAGGCATAAACACACAAAGTTTTATACTAAAAAACTGTTGACTCTTAGTGCCTTAGTATCTTTGTGGCATAAGTTTTTCATTTTTAATGATGAGATTGCTAATACCTATCATTTCGTTAAGCGATTGAACATGGGTAATTTGGCTTAATACATTGGCTTGTTCTTCAAAACCATAACTAAATAACCGCCAAAGGTCTTTCATTTTATTTACAGTTTGTGGTTCTGATTTATAAATTCTTAATTCCTGAATTAAATCATCTATAAACAATTGAAAACGTTCTGTGTCTTTTGAATTAGTTTCTACCCTACCATTTTTAATTTGCTGTGGCAAAAGCGGATTGCTAAAAACGCCACGTCCAATCATCCATTTGTTGATAGTTGGATATTTTTGTTGAATATTACAGAACTCATCAAAATTGATAATATCGCCATTGTAAATAATTTCGTGTTTGAAATCGCCAATAATAGCCTGCAATACATCGTGGTGTATTTCGCCTTCGTACATTTGTGTGCCTATGCGTGGATGTATGCAAATACTTTCGAGCGGATAATCGTTAAAAACAGGAATGAGTTTATAAATTTCATCCGTGCTATAATACCCTAAGCGGATTTTTACGGAAAGTTGCTGCTTGATGGCAGGAATGACGGTATCGAGAATGGAACGCAATAAATCTGGATGTGATAAAAGCCCTGAACCTCTTTTGTTGTTGGCAATACTTTTAACAGGGCAACCTAAGTTCCAGTTTAGCTTATTGTAGCCCCAATCTCCCAAGAAATTTGCCATTTGAATAAACAAATCTGGTTCTTTGCCTAATATTTGCGGTATTACCGGCATCGAATGATTGTTGGCAGACAATACATCTTTGGCTTTGCGTGGATTTACCTTATCGCAATGTGTAAGCGAAATAAACGGACTTATAGCCAAATCAATATCTTCGTAATGCCTGTTGTAAACATTACGAAAGATAAAATCGGTAAACCCATGTAAAGGAGCAAGTATAATCATTATTGCAAATTAGAACTGCAAAATTAATGATTTTGAAGATGGGTTTGAGGTTTTTTTGGAGAAACTCTTTTTTTAGAATATTAGCTTTTTGTTTAATGAATCGTTGGTTTGAATAAGAGTTTGGGTTCTTCAACAAAAGTAGTGGAAATTTGAAAAATTTGTACTATAAATAAATAGTACAAATTATGGAATAAAGTAATAAGATTGGTTCGGTTTCATTGCGGTTTTTCTACTAAGGTTTTAAACAATGATTAGATTTTTAAGACCTTATTTTTAAGATTTTAGACCTTAGTAGAAAATAAATAATCATATACTTAACCTTATTGCCTTATTGAAAAAGATTACGCTTGATTTAAATTGTCAATACAAATACGGATTTAGCAAAAAATATATTTCCCACACAAAATGTCAAATAACCCAGTTTCTCTAATGTTTAACATATTTATTTTGTTTTTAAGCTCACAAATATAATAAATATAGCTCAGTAAGCAATATAATGTGAGCTTTTTTTTCCTAAAATGAGCTATAACGGTGGCAGTATGGCCAGTAAGGGATTGCGGGAGATTTCCTGTCAAGTTACACGAAAAGTTGAAGCGGGCTAAAACCCTACGCATACCATCGAAACCCTTATTGGCTATACCGCATGTTGGCTGCTGATATTTTATACAGATACTCTATCGGCATTATACCAAATTCTAACAAACTAATTTATAATAAATAAGGTATTATTTGTTATTGTTAAAAAATTAGAATGTTTCCTAAAATTCTCGGAACATTTCCATTCCTTTCATATAAAACATGTTAAGAACATTGCATAGTTCTGAGATTTTAATCTTGCCTTTCATCTTTGGTGTACTTAGCTTTTGAGCTACAATTGTTTTTGTTGCAATATCGCTTAATGCGTAAGCGAAAATAAATGCATCGGCTTTATCAGCGGTAAAGAATTCATTGATAGCATTTTGTGAATAATGAGAACTTCTTGAGAAAGTCCAAGTTATAACTTTTTGATATTCATTTATAATTTCTGATGTGTTTTTAAAAAAGTCGTCAGGTAGATTTTCCCTACACCATAACTTTAAATCATCATTTTTATCAAAAAGTTCTTTTCTTACCCTATCAATACTGATTAAGTTTCCCTTCATCAGCAAGCTGTTTAGCTTTGTTCCAAAACTAAAAGCAACGTCCAACGGGTAGGTATAATTTAAACTATTTATTTTTAAAAATGTAAGTTCAATCTAATAATAAGGTGTTGTATGATTGTAAAAAATTTAAACTGTTTGAACAGCTTTTATTAAATCTTTTCCTATTTCAATTGCTTTTTCATTTTCAGGAATCAGCTTGTGATGGCGTGCTGGCAATGATTTTTCTAATCCTTTATGAATAAACTCAGGTTGTATTAATGGTTTTAATTTTAGAAAACCACCTAATACTATCATATTGAATGTTTTCATCAAACCTAATTTCCCGGCAGCTTCAGAAGCTTCTATGGTATAGATATTTATATCTTTACGTTTAGGATGATTTGTAATTCCGTTTGGATCGTAAATAAGTAAACCACCAGGCTTAACTGTATCTGCAAATTTATCCATTGATTGCTGATTAAGAATAATAGCTGTGTCGTAGCTATTGATAATTGGCGAACTGATGCGTTCGTCGCTCAATACAACAGTTACGTTTGCAGTACCACCACGCATTTCGGGTCCATAAGAAGGCATCCAGCTAACTTCCTGATTTTGCATTATACCGGAATATGCAAGAATTTTACCCATTGATAAAACACCTTGTCCTCCAAAACCGGCTATGATTATTTCTTCTGTCATAACTTCACAAATTTTTAAATTATTTAACCAATTGTCCATCTACTTTAATATCGCCTAAAGGATAAAAAGGAAACATGTTTTCT
>CAYTJB010000054.1:9298-14192 GCA_964437995.1 uncultured Bacteroides sp.
TTCTTCCATCCATTTATTAGATTGAACAGGTGTCATTTTCCAACCTGAATTGCAATTAGAAACGATTTCAACAAAGGTTAAGCCTTTTTTTTCTTTTTGCAAATCAAAAGCTTTGCGAATGGCTTTTTTAGTTTTACGAACATTGCCCGGAGTATGAACTGCTTGACGTGTTACATAATGAACACCAGGTAATTGAGCAATAAGCTCAGTCATTTTAAGTGGATTACCCATAATTGCAACATCACGACCATAAGGGCAAGTAGATGCTTTCATGTTAGGTAAAGTAGTTGGAGCCATTTGTCCCCCCGTCATACCATAAATACCGTTGTTGATAAATATAATAGTAATGTTTTCGCCACGATTGCAAGCGTGAATAGTTTCGGCTGTACCAATTGCAGCTAAATCTCCATCACCTTGATAAGTAAACACGTATCTATCCGGCAATAATCTTTTAACAGCGGTAGCTAAAGCCGGAGCTCTTCCGTGAGCAGCTTGTTGCATATCAATATTCATAAATTCGTAAGCCAATACTGAGCATCCAACAGGGGCAATGCCAATGGTATTATCTTGAGCACCTAATTCTTCGATTACTTCCATCACAATACGATGTGCTGTACCATGACCGCAACCAGGACAATAGCTCAATGCTTTGTCGGTTAGCAATTTAGTTTTTGTGTAAACTAAATTTTCCGGTTTTCTGATTTGTTCTTTTGTAATATCTGACATTGTATTAACCTCCTATTATTTTTTGTTCTAAAGCAACTACAACTTCATCGGGTGTTGGAATAATGCCTCCAAAACGACCAAAATGCTCAACTTTAACTTTGCATTCTACTGCAAGTTTAACATCTTCTATCATTTGCCCTAAACTCATTTCAACTGTTAAAATTCCTTTGATTTTATTAGCATAAGCTAACAATGGTTTTTTAGGAAATGGGAAAAGTGTAATTGGGCGGAGCAAACCAACTTTTATACCTTTGGCTCTTGCTAAATCAACTGCTTTTTGACTAATACGTGCACTTGAACCGTAAGCTACGATTAAGTATTCGGCATCTTCACAATTAATTTCTTCGTATCTTACTTCATTTTCTTCCATTGCCAAATATTTATCGCGTAAATGAGCAACATGAATTTCCTGTTTGTGAGAATCAAGGTCTAAGGAAGTAATGATATTTCTTTCTTTATTGTTAGGTTTTCCCAACGTAGCCCATGGTGTATTTTTGCGGATTTCTGCTTCGGTAAAACGTGGTTTTTGTTCATCTAACTCAACTTTTTCCATCATTTGCCCAATAACACCGTCTGATAAAATCATAACAGGGTTGCGATATTTAAAAGCAAGGTCGAAACCTAAGCCTGCAAAATCAGCCATTTCCTGAACTGATGATGGAGCTAACACAAGCAATCTGTAATCGCCATGTCCACCACCTTTGGTAGATTGAAAGTAGTCGGATTGAGCTGGTTGAATAGTTCCTAAACCAGGTCCGCCACGAACTACATTTACTATTAAACAAGGCAGTTCAGCTCCTGCTATGTAGGAAATTCCTTCTTGTTTTAAACTTATACCGGGGCTTGAAGATGACGTCATCACTCTTTTACCACAGCTAGCACCGCCATAAACCATGTTGATAGCAGCTACTTCACTTTCTGCTTGCAAAACAACCATTCCTGTTGTTTTGTAAGGTTCTTGGTACATCAAATATTCCATTACTTCCGATTGAGGAGTAATAGGATATCCGAAATAACCATCACATCCGGCACGAATAGCAGCTTCTGCTACTGCTTCATTACCTTTCATTAATCTCAGTTCTTTCATTCGTTTGTATTTAAAACTGTTAAAAACGTTTTTATAACTTTATTTTATAAACGGTGATTACACCATCAGGACATACAATTGCACAATTAGCACAACCAATACATTCTTCATTAACGGATTCGGCATAATGGTAGCCTTTTCCATTTACATTTTTCGCCATTGCAATAACACTATTTGGACATGCTGCTATACATACTTCACAGCCTTTGCATTTCTCAATGTCAATTACAATGTCTCCTTTAACTTTTGCCATTTCTAAAATGAATTAAGTAGAATATTTATAAAAATGATAGTATTTTTTAAGGGACGAAATTAGAGAAAATATCTGAATTGGAAGTCTTTTTTGTTTTGTTTTTTAGTTATTAAAAAAACAAATTTATCTAAAAAATTAATTATGAGCATAATATGAGTTTTGAGGGTAATAAAAAAGGGCTACTATAAATTAGCAACCCCTTTTCTGAAAAAAACTAAACATTTACTTATTCACAATCATCTTTTTTACAAGACGTTTCCCTTTAAATTCAATAGCATAATAATAGACACCTGCTGATAAATCATTTACGTTTAAGTCGATTAAATGTTTACCTGCATCTACTTTTTCGTTGGTTGAATAAACTTTTTGACCATATAAGTTCACAATATCAAATTTAACTTCGCCAGCAATTGGCAAGCTATATTCAATATTTGTCAACCCTGTTGTTGGATTTGGCATATTTTGACCTAACCATAAATCATTTGCATCAAAGTCATCTATACCAACAAGACCAAGTTGTTTATAATTAGGAGTACCTGTGCAAGTTGCACTCACTCCAGTTACAACTAAAATACCATTTAATACTGCACCAGTACCAAAAGTTACAGAAATAGTGGAGGTACCTTGTCCAGTTATTGTTACGCCTGTACTTGGATAATATACCCAATTGTATGAGGTAGCACCAGCTATAGTAGCAACACTATAAGTTTGAGTAGAACCTGGAGCTACAATAGTTGGACCTGTAATAGAACCTGCTGCAGATACCGTATTACAAATAGTAACCTGTTTACACGAAGTATCATTTAATCTATAAGCATCTGTGGCTAATGAAGTATAGGCACATAAATTAAATGAGTTCCCCGCTGAAGGTAAAAGCAAATTAGTTGAGAATGAATATAAAGTAGATGCATCAGGAGCTAAACTACCAGTCCATGTTCCGTCGACAAAAGGCTGTGTAACACTACCAGAACGTGCAAAAGTTACAGGAATAGAAGTTTGCGTTGTAGTACCAAAGTTTTTAATTACAACTATAACTACTGAATTTCCTCCTTGACTTACAGAAACATCAGGTTGGAGTATTTGAGTAACACCTACATCATTTGCAGCCGGGTTCACAATTACAGTTTTACAAGTATTATCATTTTGTGTGTAAATATCACCTGTAACTTCTGTATAAGCACATATTGTGTAATTTGTATTTGCAACCTGATAAGACTGAGTAAATGTATAGCTTGTAGTTGAACCAGGAATAAGCGTGCCAGTATATGTATCAGTTACAATAGGCCCATTACCAACCTGATATCTCACAGGGATATTAGATAAGTTAGCAGTGCCAAAGTTTTTGATAGTAACAATAATAGGAACCAAATCTCCTACTATAGAAGTTGATGTTGGAGATGTAATTGCTGTTACGCCTGCATCGTTAGGAATTGGAGCTAAGGTTAATTCAAAATCATCAATTGCCCAACCATTATAATTATTAACAGAAGCATTGGAATTAAATACAAATCTAAATTGCACTGTATTGCCTAAATTGGCTACATTAGTAAGTTTATATTTAGATTGTTGCCATCCGATACCAGTTCCTGTCCACATATTTTGAGTTGTACCATTATACCAGTTGGTTGCATTTGTATCTGGTGGCGATATATGACCAAGCACTTCCCAATTACCCATGTTATTTTTATATTCAATATACCCTCCATCGCTATTATTTTCTGCATCTATCCAGTGCCAGAATTTTAATGTATCTGCTTTGAATACCGCATTGTTAAAGATTGGAGTATAAAGAATGTTTGTACTGCTATTAGTATAATTGCCATTCAGTTTGGTAGCCCATACATTAGGCGCAGTATGAGCTGTATTAATCACATTTGCAGTTGGAATTCCTTTTTCCCATAACGAAGCAGATTCAGGTGAGAACCATTCTTCTGTTGTGTTATCAAAACTTTCTGCATAAGGGATATTCTTAGTAGGAATACCAAAATAGTTTATTTTAGTTGTATCGTTGTTGTGATTACCATCAGTTGCAAGAGATGTGTATGCTTTGATTTCAAAAGAGCCTAAAGTTATGGTTTGATTTGTAAATATTACTGTATCCACTTGGTTTGCATGCAAATAACCAGTATATAAATAATTTACAGGAGCAGCATTACCTAATTTGCAAACTACATTGAAATTAGTAACACTATCAGCACCAAAGTTTTTAATTCTAACTTTGATTGGAATATTAACACCAGCTTGCGAATAAAGAGTAGTTGGTTCAAAGATTGCCACAGCACCCAAATCTATTGGCAATGGAGTGTATTCGTCAGCACCTATATCAGGAGTAGAAGTATTTCTGAGTTGCCCATCAATATCATCTGTAACTTCCACTACTGGTTTACCAATGTTGTTCATTGCAGATGTATAAACATGCAAATCTGTATTGGTCAGAAAATCAGGATTTAGAGAAACGGAATTAGAGTCTTTTGCACTTGCTGCTTGTAAAGCAGCTAAATCAGTTCTTGCAGCACTCCAGTATGCTAAATTAGTTCCTGTAGCATAAATATTATTGTAATCGGAATTAACAATAGCAGCAACCGTAGCAATATAATAAGCATATCCACCTCCTGTATTACTGAATATATTATTATACAAATCAATATTTGATCCATTAGTGCTATAAAATGCCCCACCGGTAGTAGATCCGGAAGTTATATTTACTGAATTATAGAGATATTTTTGATAAGTTGAATAATAATTATATATACCATAAATAGATCCTGTTGTACCAGATTGAGAAACAAAATTATTTGAAATTATACCCGGTTGAGCTGAAGTATTAT
>CAYTJB010000055.1:0-7686 GCA_964437995.1 uncultured Bacteroides sp.
TACTTATAAATACTTAGAGTACTTATGAATACTTATAAGTACTTTAGGCACTCTAAGTACTCAAGGCACTTCAAATTTTAGTGGCTATAATTTAATCTTTTATAGATTTCAACCCATGATTGGCATTATTAGTGCATTTTACTAACTTCCTCCATGCTTTGGATGGGTACATCATACAAGAAATAAACAGATGAAAATATTTAGGAATTAATTTTTTAGTTATTTGATAACTACGATAATGCAGAATATGTTGATAATATACATATATCCACCATTTGCTTGTTTTTGTACGAAATATTTTATCTCTAAATTCAAAAGTCTGACGAATAGCTTCAAATTTTAGATTGCTTGTGGAACTGCTTCCGTGAATACGCATTAAATTAACCGGTTCTTTTAGATTTGCACACCGCTTTCCATCGGAAACCATTCGAGAAAAGATTTCGTAATCTTCGCCCGGAAAAACTTTTTGGTATCGGTATAATTGATAAACAGCAGATTTTGCAATAATAGTAGGATGATGAAGCCCATGTTCTCCTCGCTGATAGGCTTTTACAATTCCCTTGTGAGTAAGCGGAAAATTAGAAACGTTAATTTCTTTTTTATCTTTATCATTGAAATAAATTACGTTTGCACCTGCAATATCAACGTCTTCATTTTCTTCCATAAATTTGAATTGTCGTTCAATTCGATTAGGTAATAGTATATCGTCCGGATCGGCACGCATAATATATTTGCCCTTAGCAACATCAAGACCGGCATTTAATGCAGCAGTAAGTCCTATATGTTGCTGAAAACGAATTGGTTTTAAAAAATCTAAATACTGATAGTCATCAAGAATAGACAATGAATTATCCGTTGAGCCGTCATCAATAATGATTAGTTCCTCAGGAAGTACTGTTGAGTTAATAATACTCTGAATAAAATCATGCAAAAACTGCCCGTTATTGTAGTTAGCAGCTATAATTGAAACACTTACAGTATTCTTCATATATTTTTTATATAAGCAACCAAAAGTGGTGATGTAATAAAATTTTTAGCAGTAGTAAAAAATTGATTGCGTGCTTTATAACAAACTTTTATCCAACGGTCGAAAATTACTTTTGTCAATTGTTTTTGATTATAAACATGCCTTTCTGCATTAGTTTTTAGTATCAAGAGCAATAAGTTTTCAATATTTTTAATCTCTTCAGCATTGTAAATATTTTCATTGCTTTTTATTTTTAAAAGCAATAAAGATGATTTTTCATCTAATTCAATTCCAAGTTGGTTAAAAGTATATTGAAACACTTTTATATCGCATTTATGCAAACGTTCAAGATTAGTTTTAGTAGCACTTTGGGAATGTATGCGGTAATGAACAAGGTATTCAGGATAGTTCCATACTTTAAACTTTCGTGCTATATCAATCCACATAATATAATCTTCCACAATATCAAAACCAGATTGATAACCAGCATCGGGAATTGCTTCTCTGCGTATAACAATTGTAGATTGCACAAAATAATTTCTGAATAGTAAAATGGCAGGAATTCGTTTTGAGGGAGCAGGTAATCTCCATTTATTTTTTAATATGCTATCCTCTTCGTCTATCATTCTTGTCCAGCTACCCACCATACCAAAATCGGCATTCATTTTTAAAAAATCAATTTGTTTCCTAAATTTATGAGGCATGGCAACATCATCTGAATCAAACGGGGCAATAAACTTGCCTACTGCCTCGTTCAAACCTCTATTGCGAGAAAACACAATGCCTTGATTTTGGTCGTTGGTAATAATTTTAATTCGGGTATCTTTAAATGATTTTACAACCTTAAGGCTATCATCCGTTGAAGCATCATTTACCACAATCAATTCAAAGTCGGTGTAACTCTGCAACAAAAGGCTTTGTATAGCCTTTCCTACATACTTTTCGGTATTGTAAAGTGGCATGATAATGCTAAGTTCAGGCATTGTTCTGAATTTTTATTTTTTCAATCGGTATTCCGTTGATTCTGGCAGCTACATCAGAAAATGAACTCCAATACGACCCATATATCTTTGTTGTATTTGCAAGGCAATACATATCTACCAAAGCATCTTTAACGCCTTGCATGCTGTCTCTCGAATATTCCTTATCAAAAGTTAATATTTTATCTCCAAATAGTGTTTTAAGCTGATATTCAGTTTGTGCATCATCGGTTGACAGAAAGTAATTAATATCAGGGTCTTTTTCTATATCTTCCTTTATGCGTTGGATAAACAATTCTGTTGGACTTTGTTGAATAGCTATTTCATTGTCTGTTCTGCGAATATGAACACCTATAGTTCTCAAATTGAATTGTTTACACTGTTCATTTATCTTGTGCTGAATATCGGGTTTTGGAATAAATCGTTTATATTCATCTGTTTTAACACCAAACTCTTCGCATGTCATAAAATAGAGAATCTTACAATTTTTTCCTAAAGCTATAATATCAATTTCCCCTTTGCAGATATTTTTAACTTCCGCATCTTTAAAAACAATAAATTTATTGCTTATCAATGCATTAACACAAGTAATAACAAAGCGTTTCAGCATTGACTTTTGAGCTGTAGAACGGACTATAAATAACTTCTTCTTTTTATCAATAGGTTCAAGGTCGGCAATAGGTTCAAATAAATTTTCAAAAGGGCAATTCAAATCAGAATCGGGGTTCCAGATTAACTTGATTTTTTTATTAAGAATACCACCAAGCCAAAGTCCGGAGGCAATAACACGCATTCGGTTTGCTAATCCAGCATGTGGTTCGAGTATGATGTCATTTCGCATAAAGAAACAAATTTCCTTAAATCTGCAAAGTTATAGATGAGATATTGATTGTCTGTTATTTATATCACGAAAATTCTGTCAGGTTTTAAAAACCTGACAGAATTAAAACCAACAAGTTATAATATTCTTTGCGGATTTTAAAACATATTATACAGCTGGCTTGAAGTTTTGAAATCTACTTTTCTGGCAAAAAAGGAGTCTGTTTTTGTTAATATTTCAAAATCATTAATCTCTAATACAGCAGGCATCCCTTTTTCAGGATGAGACCAATCAATATACCTTTTGTTTGTAGAAACAACTTTTGGTTTTAGTTCGCTGTTAAGCAGAATTGTTTGAAAGAAAATTTCATCGGGAATATGAGAATACTTAAAAAACTTACAATAGGAAGGATTATCCTGAATATAATTATATAAATAATGAATACTTTCTTTGGTTAGAGACCACCATTGACTTCCACCATAATAATTGAGATTTTTGTCTAACCGTTTTTTTAGAAATGGGAATATTTGAACAACTATATGGTTAACAAATAGTTCAAAAGCTTTAAATAAAATCCTTTTTAATAAGTTATTATGCTTTTTGCAATTTTTGAAGTAATATTTTGTCAACTTAGGTAAACCTCCTTGTGGCCAGTATTTACAAGGGAGGATAAAATAATCTATATAACTTGTATCTGAATTTTCTGAAAAAAAATTATTTAACTTTGATATAGGTTTTATTAAAATATCTTCGCCACTTAATAAATGAGCGTGACTATATTTCAAATTTTGATTCATCAATTCTTTAATCAAAGCTAATGTTGCTTTAACCATATTAAACGAACCCCAACCTACATTATAGCGTTCTTTGATATAATGAATGTTTTTTATAGATTTTGTTAATGCCTTAAAGTCTTCTATTTCGCTTTTTAAATCTACATGTATGAGAAAATGTGATTCATTACTTTCAAGTTGTTTTAATAGCATCAAAAGCTGTTGCGGATTTTTGTGTACTAATATTAAAAAAACTTGATTCATTTGCTATACCAATATGCAGTTTGGGTATCATCTAATTTCTCAGCAGAAAACTATTTTTTAGAATTGTATAAACTGACTTAAGCATTCCATGATTTCAATGGAAACGTTTCTTTTACCTTAGCTATCCATACAAACGACTCCAACGATAATTTTTTGTATTTTTTTTGATTTGTAAGTAATTCTCTAATAATGCTATATAAGAATATTCTCTCCGGATAGTTATCCCATTTCAGAAAAGACTTAAAAATACGCCAAGTTAATCCAAGAATTTTTCTTATAAATAACCAATTAACAGGAGGGTGTGCATCCGAAACATGATCATAGGCAAGTCGGTACATGTATAGAATGGCACTATTTGCTCCATTCAACGATTGTTGTGCAATTAGGTTTTCCCAAGTAATTCTTCCTCCGTGCAAATCGTGGATAAACCACAAGCTATCGTCAAAATATAACCGATGTCCTGTAAATGTAATTGCCATTGATAGTTCAGCATCTTCGGTCATAGCCTTTCCCTCATCAGCACTGTTATAAAACGTAAACCCGTTTGACCAAAGAAATGCCCATAGCGTTTTTCTCATTACAGAACCTGCTCCCCAGATTCTAAAATCCATATCATCAAGAAATCCATTCTTTTTATGATGTTTCCCACACACATAACAACGTTCCCATTTTCCGAACCATTTGGGTTTTTCGTCCGGTTCAAAAAATGCTTTTCCATATCCACCTAATAATCCAATATCAGGATGTTCATTGTAAATTTCAAAAACTGTTTTTATATATTCAGGTTGTAGCCAGTTGTCATCATCACATAATAACATTAATTCGTACATTGCTTCATTATACCCTGTTATTAATGCATTTGCTTTTCCTTGTTTTGGTTCGGAAATAATACGAAGAGTAATATTAGTTTGCTGGGTTAGCCAAAACTCTCTTACAACTTGTATTGTTTTATCTGTTGAGCCATTATCTACCAAAAGTATTTCAACATTTATATTTTCAGGAATATGCTGAGAAATCAACGCTTTCAGTGTTGGAGCAATTCGATATTCTCCGTTATAAATGCAAATAATGATGGAAATTCCGGAAAAATTCATTCTTTTCAGTTAAAATATATTACAAACTCAATCAATAGTATTTTTTAAAAAGCGTTTAGGACACAAAGATAGAACTATGTTTTTTGCTAAAGTAGCATCTTTAATAGCAGGAATAAGGAAATAAGAAATAAGAATGTATGTATGTTTAAATAAAGAAAATATTTGAAAATGTTTGATTGACCTTTTAATTTTCCAAACAATCTCAACACCCAAATAATAAAACAAAAATCTATATCCTTTTCTTCTGAGCTTTTCTTTAAACTTATTTTGATAAGTTTTAGAATTTTTAATAATAACTGTTCTAATATTTTTAAGCATTCTTGTTGTTTGGAGGGAAGAATTGCCCGAATGAACCCTGTACCACAAAGCTATTTCTGGTGTTTTTATTATATCGCCATGTTTACTTAAACGCATCCACAAATCTAAGTCGTCAGCACCCCATATTTCAGAATCAAATCCATTAACAGCTTTTAAATGTTTTGAAGAAATTAATACCTGACCAGGTGAATAAAACGGGCTACCATCAAAAATATCTTCAAATTTGAATATTTGCTCTTCATTCTCACAAGCAGGATACTGTATTTTACCTTCAATAATTCTTCCTGATACACCTCCAATTGCTGCGATTGAAGTTCCTTGCATCCTGTTCAATTGAGTCTCGAGCTTGTTAATAGGAAAAATATCGTCATCATCTAAAAAAGCGATATATTCTCCACAAGCGTGCTTAAATCCAAGATTTCGTGCCGAAGCTTGCCCCTTATTTTCTTGTTCATAATACTGAATTAATCCTTTTTCGATAAATGGGTTTAATACCTCAACTGTATTATCAGTAGAACCATCATTTACAACAATAATTTCAAAATCATTAAATGATTGTGCAAGCACAGACTCTAATGTTTCAACTACATAATTGCTATGGTTATATGTTGGAATTATTACCGAAATACGAGGTGTTTTATTCATAAATATATAATAAACAAGTTTATACCAATAAGCTTATGAAACTTGACACTTAACGTTTTAATATATTAGATACTAAGTGTTTCTTATTAAATTTTCAACAACTGATATGATCTAATTAGTCTTTCTCTGGCAAAATTGTAAAGTGCTAAATCAAACTGATTTTTATCCAGCACTTCTTGTGCCAATTTACCCAATTCGTCAAGTACTTCCTTTGCCCTATCTTCATAATTAACATTGTTGATAGATTGGTTAACATTTTGTGGTATGAAAGATAAATCAACAGAAATATTGAGTTTTTCAAATTCTGATTCAAACACTTTCATACTCTTACCATATAAATCTACTATACCAACAAAATTGCATTTTTCGAGTTCGGCTTGTGCCAATTTATAATGATACTCTGTCAATGAGTTCTGTGTTTTAATACCTGAGCAATATATAGTTTGAAAATCACGAATAGTAGCAGGTACATCTAAACGCATTCGCCAAGCAACATACTCTTTAAAATTCATTTTTTTTGCCATAATGGCACCCAACGAAGTAGATTGCTGAATCTTCTCAAAATTATATACTGATCGGATGCGTTCAATGGGGTGGCGAAGAATATAAACAGGAATTAGTTCAATAGCT
The DNA here is from genome assembly GCA_964437995.1 of uncultured Bacteroides sp. Lineage (GTDB taxonomy): Bacteria > Bacteroidota > Bacteroidia > Bacteroidales > JACABE01 > JACABE01. The sequence goes on from CAYTJB010000055.1 coordinate 6,492, forward strand.
GAATTTACAGAAAAGTTAAAAACAATATGATGACTTGATAGAGCTTTAATCTCAGGATGTTCCTGCAAAAAATTTAAAAGGTAAACCTCTCCTTGCTCACGCATAGGCATATCGTTGCGATGATCGCAAAATGCAGTACCAAAATTTTTTCTAAGACTCCAATCAAAAGTGGTCCCGGCATTTTTAAACAAATGTTTATGAATAATAACTTTTCGTTTTTTATTTGAATCTAAAACCTTTCTCCTGAAAAAATACATAAATTATAATATGGGTTTTTATGGTAACATTTTCTGTAAATAAAACAAACATTACATCTAATAGTTGATAATCAGTTTTTAACTTAATAATTGATTCCGCAAAAAAACAATTTTGTTATAGTCTCTGTCTGTATGCCTAATCTGGCAAATTCTCATACGAATATGAACTTTTTACTTTCCATCAAAAATGATTTTAAAAAGGCTAAAGGTTATTTTGAAATCTATGGCAAGAATTTAATAGAATTTATTTTCATAAACCCATGCATATTTTCTTCTGATGTTTAACAAGGCTTCCTGCGAAAGTTGTGAAAATTCTATTTGCTCAGTACTTTTATTTTTGTGTGGAAACGGACAAGATATTTTTTCAAAAGGTTTTAGCAATTCTTGAACAATTTGTGGTATTTCTTCAAACCTTACGATTTTCATGTTTGCAGGTATTTTGTTATCAAGAGTAAAAAAGTCTTTCAATTCACCTTTAAAATGAGTATAATCCATTTTTGCAAATTCATCAAAACTTTGTTGTGCAGCAGCTAATTTTTTTCTGTTATAAGCATTATCGGGAAGTCGTTTTTTAACTTCTTCTTTTCTTAAATGTCTGTAAAACGAATATTCCATATCAACAGGTTCTCTGATTACACAAAAAATTAGTTTAAAGTCGGATAATAGTATTCCGTAGTCTTCCAAAAATTCTTTTGCCTCAATTAAGTTAGTATGTCTGTTCCCAAGCATGAGTAGTTCAATTCCTTCGCATTTCCCATTTTTGAAAGATGCTTCATCCACAACAGAAATAATTGGAGGAACAAGAATTTGACACAAATAATTTGTAATCGACATACCTCCAGTTTTGCCAAGATGAAGAAATAAAACATCATTATTAAAAACCATAAAGTAAAATTATTTAAAATTATAACTGAACATAATCTGTATAAGGAATAATC
>CAYTJB010000055.1:7696-13979 GCA_964437995.1 uncultured Bacteroides sp.
CTTTTCGAATGTTTCTCTATCTATTAATTGTGGATATTTTTCAAAAAGATTACGAGCATTATCATAAATCGGTTGGTAATCATAATCAGAAAGCTTTTTCAAAAACCTCCTCTATAATTTTACGTGCTGCTTTTTCAGAAAAATATTCTTCAATCAGTAGCTTCCCACTTGTTGCATATTTGTTCCACATATTTTCATCGGTATATAATAAATGGACTTTTTTAGCAAATTCTTCATTATCATCTGTAATAAGACTGTATTTTTCTATTTCAAGAATACCTTCCGCAGCCACAGAAGTAATTACGGTTGGTAGCTGGTAATATAATGCTTCTATAAGTTTCCCTTTTACACCGGCACCAAAACGCAATGGCAACACAGCTACTCTGCAATTTTGATAATACCACGTCAATTCTTCATCGGTTACAAAACCTGTTACAACAATTGCTTCGGATGATAAATCCAATACTTCTTTTGTCGGCTTTGAACCTACAATATATAGCTTTAAATCAGGAATTTTTTTTCTTATTATTGGGAATATGTTGTTAACAAACCAAAGTATTGCATCTACATTTGGTGGATGTCCAAAACCACCCACAAATAAAATATCTTTTCTATTATTGAATTTATTAGTTATCTCAAGTAGATTATTATAAAAATAAACAGGAATAGATTGAACAATTTTTTCAGGGACAATTTCTTTTATAAAACTTGCTTCATAGGAAGAAAACGGGAAAATAATATCAACTGTTTTAAAAATTTTTGTCTCAACTTGCTTAAACTTTACGATATCTTTTTTATGATTCTCATTTTTTGTTAACTCAAATTTCCTTTTACTACTCATAAATTGCAAGTCATGACCAATATATATCAATTTAGCATGAGTATATTTTTTTAGTATAGTAAGATATTTTTGTGCAACTTCCATACGATGCACAAATATATAATCAAAATAATCCCCATTTTTTTGAATCCACAAGTGAATATTTTTTTGATAGTCATCTCCATAAATAACTTCAATGCCCATTTGTTGCAAAATAGTTGTATAGGGTTCGTTTCGCGAATAATTATCGCCAATAAATTTTACATTATACCCCATTTTTATCAATAGCTCTAAATAACAATAAGTACTTCTTGAACCTGCATCCTGATTATAATGAGGCACTTGATGATCAATTACTAAAACTTGCATTTTTTGTGAAGATCGTTCACGTGCTGTAAAGACATTTACACCGTTTGAAAAATGTTCATCTATCAATATTTTACCCCATCTCTCTTTAAATTTTAATTGATTGACCATCTGATATTTTTTTATTCCAGATGTTATATCTTTCCCATTTGAAATGCCTTCAAAATGTGTAACTACTGATAATGGCTGATAAACCACTCTTAAATCTAATGCCCTAACCCTGAATGCTAAATCAGTATCTTCATAATAGGCAGGAATAAAATGCTCATCAAATCCACCAAGATTATCCCATGTTTCCTTTTTAATTAATAAACTTGCTCCCGAAACGTAATCTACATCTTTTACATAATTGTATTCAGGTTTTTCAGGATTATTTAGTCTGCCATAATTCCAACCCGAAGCATCGTTCCAAATTATGCCACCAGCTTCCTGTAGCTTACCGTCAGGATAAATAAGTTTAGAGCCTACTATGCCTATTTTGGGGTCTTCTTCAGCCAGTTTTACCAATGAACTTAACCATTTTGGATGAACTTCGGTGTCATTATTTAAAAAATGTAAATATTTGCCTCGAGCAATTTTTGCTGCTTGATTACAATTCTTAACAAATCCTAATGCTTGTTCGTTTCTAAGAGATTTAATGTTTTTTATAACGTTAGCAATATTTATAGTTTCATCTGAAGATGCATCGTCGGCAATTATTATTTCATAGCTAATATCGTTAGTGTGTTCTTTTATAGATTTTAAGCAATTATAGGTAAACTTCCACTGGTTATGAACAGGAATAATAATTGAGACCAAAGGGTTTTCTTCTTTTTTGATTGCAAAAGAAGTAATTGTATCAATGTTAATCGGGAAAGAATTGATTGATTTCCTTTCTTCTTCAGACGAAACAACATTTTTAGTTAGTTGAAATTCTTTATAATGCTTAAAAGCTTGTTTTACAAAACATCGAAAACCTTTGCGTTTCAGTACTTCAAATGCAGAATCAAATGCAGTACTAAATTTTGGGAAAAGTAGAGCAATTAAATTTACTAACTTTTTACGAGATGCTCGAAAAGGTTTTGTTATTTTCCACGATATAGATTGCTTTAATCCTTCTAACTCGCTTAATAAAAAAGTGTTATTTTCTTCTTTTTCAACAATTAAAGCTTTATATCGGTTTATTTCTAATTTATGTTTATTTATTACTAGATTTGCTTGATTTAGCTTAATATTATAAACAGGTGTGAGAAAACGAAACAAAGAATCTCTACGAACATCAATATTAACATCAATGGTTATCTTGATAATATTTTTAATCTGAGGAAGTGTAAATTTAATATGAGGAGAATTTGTATTAAAAAAACATAGTTTATTCTCTTTATGTAAGTAATTACCATCAAATACTGATATTACATACTCATTTTCAACCGTATGTACAATAATTCTTTCAACATCAATAATGCAAGGCTTATCGCATAAGAAAACAGTAATTGAGTCTGATTGATTGTTTTCTTTAAAATCAAAACACAAAGTGGTTTCCCCAGTAACATGTTTTAATTGAATTTGCTTGCGTGAATTGTTGTATTTAGAATTTTCATAAAATAATGTTGATGTCAATGTTACTATCTCATGTCTATCATAATATTCACTAAGGTTTTGTATTTTAAATTTGGAGAAAAACTCAGGAGAAGCATTGCAAACTTTATTTTGTGAGAATTCTAAAAGTACTTGGTAAAAATCAGCAATTTCCGTTAAAAAATTTGTGTTGTCGAGTAATTCTTTTTGCGATGATTGATAGTGATTTAAATTCTTATCAACAAAAGAATCGGCAAATTCCTTAATTGTATCAATAGAATTACAAAAGTCAAGCATACAAAAGACTGCTATTTTTGACAACTCTAAGTCAGTTTGTTTTAGAATATTTTCATACGAAACTATACAAACATCATTATTCAGGTCGTTAAAAACTGAAAAACAGTAATAATACCAAAGGACTAAGGCATTTTTAAAACTTAGCTCATCTCTTTTATTGAGCGATTTAGCTACATCCAAAGGATTTCTAAGTGAAAAGAAATAAAATTTTTGAGCATCTAAACAGTCAAAAACCTGATTCCAAAAAGGAAGTAAAATATTAAATCGAGGGTCTTTCAGTACAATTTTTGAAGATATTCGTAATCTATTTTTAATAATTTTTAATGCCTGCTCGCCGAAGTGTTCCCATATTTTTTCGGAAAATAATTCAATTTTACGAGTATCAAAATTCTCAACATCGTCCCAATTAAGCGATAAATAACTGAGTATTTCATTATTCAAATTGTAAATATCAATATCTTCCCAGTATCCTTTTGGGTTGTCTTGATTGGATGGCATGAGGTTTTCGCCTGCATCAAATCCCAAATCAACAAGGGCTTTAGCCAATGTACTGGTGCCAGACCTATGCATGCCCAAAACAATTGCAATTTTATCTTTTGAATAGTTATTCATTTAAAATATTATAACTTATCTGGATTACTTAACTATTTACTTTGATTTTTAAAAAATACTTAACGTGTTTAAAATCTAAACTTTTTTCAATCGTCTTAAAATATTGTTTTCAAAAAATTAAAAATAGCTATTGATATTCAATATATTAAAAACCAAAAATGGAAGTTCTCTACACAGCTTCGCACCGTCAGTTACATCCGACAATTCGATTTTTTAATGCATAGATAATATACTACAAAAGTAAAAAAATATTTGAATTTTGCAACTAATACCAGTACAGTATAAGTTTTGGAAAGAAAATTTAAGCTCTTAACGCTTATTTTTTTATGCTTTTACTGATTCTCTTTTACTGGATTTGCATAAATACCAGGGTCTTTTAAGATAGAAAAATCTAATATTTTTATCCGCCAATCTTTGTTGTTAATGTGGCGTTTTCTTTTTGATATGAGATACAAAAGCCCTCCAGTACCAAACATAATACCACCAGTTTTTAAAGTAGATGTACGAAAAATAGGTCTTTCGTTATTGATTAAATTATTAAACCCATCAACACTTACATAAGTAAGCCCACCAGCAGTACCAACTGCCGAAAATATTGAGAATATTGCTCTTCGGGTATATACAATTGCAATATCATCGTTCATTATTAAATAATAGTTTACAACTATGGCTGTATCTCTTATTTGGCGTATAATTCCAGAAATTCGTTCGCCTGTTTTGGTTTTTAATTCAATTTTATTGCCAACAGCGTATTTCAAATTATTAACAGTTCCTGGTTTTTCTATTACAAAAACTTGTTGCCCAAAACTTGTTATCAATATTAATTGCAAAATAATATAAAGTATTGCTTTTCTGTATGTTGCCATGATTTTAATAATTTATAGCAATTAATAATTTCTTTTCAAAAAACAATGTAAATATATAGTATTTTTGCTCAATGATTCAAAAAATTTTAATGTTTTTTAGAAGCCTGATTGATTGGTTATTACAGTTTGCTCAACACGTAAATTGGAAAAGAACAATTATTATTGCATCCAGTGTTTTCATTGGATTTGTTATTTTATTATTTCTTTTTCGTGAACCCATCGTTAATGCTTTGCTAAACAAAAAAATAGCTTCTTTTAACAAAACGTATCAAGCCGATTTACAAATAGGTGATTTTAGTTTTAAGGGCATTACGGGTGCAGAAATCAGTAATATTTCGCTTAAACCTATTAATGGCGATACGTTGCTGAATGTTGAATCGGTTTATGCAAAGGTTAATTTTTGGAAATTGCTCATTTTTAATGTTAGTTTAACAGATTTTGAGTTAAAAAATGCAAGTATTTCATTGATAAAAAAGGATAGTATTAATAATTACGATTTTTTGTTGAATCGCAATAGTGATGAAGTTGAAACAGAAAAAACTTCTGTAATAGAGCATGATTACGCTGCTGAAATCAATCGTTTGCTGAATGCTGTTTTTTATAAAATCCCTTCAAATATTAAAATTCAGAACTTTGTAATAAGTTCAAATACCAATGGACATTTAATTGCAATAACACTTCCCGAATTAATAGTAAACGAACATCAGTTTAAATCGGTAATTTCGTTGATAGAACAAAACAAAACTATGCAATGGATGGCAGAAGGCACCATAGAACCTTCTGAAAAGATTGTTGAGCTTAAACTTTATTCGTTGGATGCTTCAAAAGTAAAGCTACCATTTATCGAATACAAATGGGATTGTTTGATTGCGTTTGATACCATACAGTTTAGTTTTAACGGAAATCATAAAGAAAATGGGAAAACAATTATCAATGGTTTTTCTTCTGTAAATGGCTTGTTGATTAATCATGCACGTATTTCTACTTCCGATGTGTTTTTAAACAATGCATCCATTGATTTCCAGTTTAATGTTGGAAGTAATTATTTTGAATTGGATAGTGCTTCTGTGGCGATTTTTAATAAATTAACCTTACATCCATACTTGTATTATCGTCCCAATCCTACTCGTCAGTTTGCTCTGCGTTTACATAAAGAACGTTTCCCATCGCAAGATTTGTTTGAATCCATACCCAAAGGCTTGTTTTATAATTTGGAAGGCATACAAACTACTGGTGAATTGGCTTACAATTTAGATTTCTTTGTAGATATTGATAATCCTGATTCTATTGTTTTTGAATCGGATTTAAAACGCTTCAACTTTAAAATAGCTAAGTATGGCAATACCAATCTTAGTAAAATGAACGAAAATTTTCTTTATACCGCTTACGAAAAAGGCGAAGCTGTGAGGAGCTTTATTGTTGGTTCAGAAAACCCTAATTTTAAGCGTATTGATGAAATTTCGCCTTATTTAAAAAATTCAGTATTAATATCGGAAGATGGTGCATTTTTTTGGCATCGTGGATTTTTGCCCGAATCTTTTAAAGCTTCTATTACTAAAAATATTAAAACAAAACGTTTTGCACGTGGCGGTAGTACAATAAGCATGCAGCTGGTAAAAAATGTTTTTCTCAAACGTAATAAAACCGTTGCCCGTAAATTGGAAGAAGCACTCATTGTGTGGCTTATCGAAAACAATGGTTTGACTTCCAAAGATCGCATGTTTGAAGTATATATGAATATTATTGAATGGGGACCTATGGTTTA
>CAYTJB010000056.1:0-7966 GCA_964437995.1 uncultured Bacteroides sp.
TCAATCCATTGAAGATTACAAGAAAACAGCCGATGAAGCATACAACAATGGCGATTATTACAATGCAAGTGTTTTCTACAAAATAATATTAGATAAAAACAATAACAACTTAGATATTGCTTATCAATATGCCAATGCCAACAGGCTATACAACAATTATATTGAAGCTGAAGATTGGTATTCTTATATTTTAGCAAGAGATAAAACTGAAAAATTTCCTTTATGCCAGTTTTACAATGCCGAAATGAATAAATACAATGGTAAGTATGGACTTGCAATTCGCAACTATAAAGCATTTTATAACAAATGTAAAGATAAAAAAGACTATTACTCTCAAAAAGCTTTACAGGAAATAAATTCGTGTAATTGGGCATCAGAAAAAATAGGCGATACAGTTGCCGTAGAAATTACACATCTCGGGAAAAATGTAAATACGCCCTATTCAGAGTTTGGAGCACAGCAATTGGGCGATTCTATGTTGATTTATTCTTCACTACGAGAAGTTGCATCTAACGACTTTGAGAGTTTTTTACCAGAAGCATTCTTATCAAAGACTTATTCATCATGGATTTCGGTAGCAGGTTATTCATCAGCACGTGAGTTAAAAGGAAAAATTAATAGTGATGATACACACACCGCTAATTTGAGCATAAATACTACAAATACTCATGCTTACTTCACTCGATGTGTCATAAATCAAACTGCTGATATGATTTGTAACATTTATGTAAGCGAACTCAAAGATGGAAAATGGGAAAAGCCAAAAAAATTGAACGAAAAAATAAATGCAACTGGCTATACATCCACTCAACCAACTATTACAAAAATAAATGGAAATGAAGTCTTGTATTTTTCGAGCAATCGACCGGGTGGTTTTGGACAAATGGATATTTGGTACGCTATTAACAACAATGGAGTTTTTCAGCAAGCTGTTAACTTAGGTAGTAGAATCAACACACCTGGCAACGAAATTTCTCCATTTTATGATTCAAAATCGCAAAACCTGTATTTTAGCTCCGATTGGCACTTTGGTTTTGGTGGTTATGATATTTTTAGTTCTAAAGGCGAATTAAATCAATGGACATTACCCCAAAACTTAGGATTTCCAATCAATACAAGCTACAACGATTTATATTTTACAGTAAATGAAACTCCTAACGAAGGTTATTTAACATCAAACCGCCGTGGTTCTTATTTTATTAAAGGCGAAACTTGTTGCAACGACATTTATGCCTATAAATTAAAAGAAAAAAAACTAATAGAAAAAAAACCGATAGAAACAAAAAAAGATACTATTACCATTGAAGAAAGCATCAAAAAACTACTTCCTTTAACTTTATATTTTCACAACGATGAACCCGACCCCAATTGCATGAATATTATAACTGACAAAAACTATAAACAAACGTTGGCTGACTATTACAGCTTAAAAGATAAATACAAAACCGAATATTCAAAAGGTTTAAAAAATGAAGAACGTCAGAAAGCAGTCAATGAAATTGATACTTTTTTTACTATCGAAGTTAGCAATGGATATAAATCTTTGGAAGAATTTTCAAGTTTGCTGTTACGCGACTTACAAAAAGGCAACGAAATTCACATAACAGTGAAAGGCTATGCAAGTCCTCTTAACACAGATGAATATAACGTAAATCTTAGCAAAAGGCGTATTTCGAGTTTGATAAACTACCTAAAAGATTACAATGGCGGTATTTTGGAGTCGTTTATCGCTGATAGTTTGAATAAAAGCAGAAAACTATTCGTGTACGAAGAACCTTTAGGAAAAAGTATGGCAAGCAAAACCGTAAGTGATAATCCAAACGACCAACGCAACTCAGTATATAGCAAGTCAGCAGCAATGGAACGTAAAATTCAGATTTTATATTACGACTATGCTTTGGCTAAAGCTATTGATTCTACACCTATATTAAAATTTGTTTCCGATTCAATTAATTATGGCAAACTAAACACTCAATCCAACAATGCTTTTAGTATTCGATTTAAAAATGAAGGCAAATATCCTTTTACTATTAGCAACATAAGTGTTGATTGCAATTGTATAAAGTTTTATTTTGAAGAAACACCCATCGCATCCGGTAAAGAAGGTGTTTTTAGAATTCTAATACAACCCGATGAAAAAAAAGGAAAGAAAAAACAAATACTTACCATTTACTTATCGCCTTTTGATACAAAGTTTTATTTGCCAATTTATTACGAATAACACACTTCGTTAAAAATCAACCACCAATTTCACATTTAACTGACGAGGTGTTAAGTAATTAGGAACAGCATATTTATTGTTGCTTACATCACTTATCCAAATATAAGAAATGGTATTGCTTATTTGTAATAAATTGAAAACTTCTACGCTAAGCCAAATTGTATCTATTTTGCGAAAAATATTTTTGGGCGAAAGTTTTGCCTTTTTACTTTTCAATAAATAGGATGATCCTATATCAACTCTACGATATGAAGGCATTCTGTATGTTTGTTTGTATCTTTCGGAATTAGGCGAACCAAAAGGCAAACTTGCCCCATACACTAAGTTTAAGTGCATTTTTACACTTGGAATACGAGGCAAATAATCTTGGAAAAATAAGCTAAAAATTACTCTTTGATCGGTAGGGCGAGGAATAAATCCGGGTTCTATGGTATTTCCGTTTTTATCAACATAACTATCATTATCAATATTTTCCTCAGTTTGCAAAATAGACAAACTTGCCCAAGATTCTATTCCTTTTACAAATTCACCATTTAGCCTAAAATCAATACCAGCAGCATATCCATAAGCCTCATTTTTAGCAGAATACCTAATTCTAACATTATCAATTTCGTAAGGAATTATATTGTTCAGATATTTGTAATAAACTTCCGAAATAAACTTAAAAGGACGACCCCAAAGTTTAAGATTCCAATCCATTCCTGCAACAAAATGAATAGATTCTTGAGATTTAATATTTTTATTCAAATTCCCTTCCCTATCTCTTAATTCTCTGTAAAATGGAGATTGATAATATAAACCTGTAGAAAAACGAAACATAACATCTCTTTCCCATTTCGGTCTATAAGAAATTGTGGCTCTTGGACTTACCAATAATTCTTTATTCAAATCCCAATAACTAAAACGAATACCGCCAGTTAACGAAAATCGGTTGCTATCGCCATCAATAGCCCACGTATCCTGAATAAAACCAGAAATACGGTTAGATGACAAATCATTTTTGGCTTTATATACATTTTGCAACTCAGGTGCATAGTGTGGCGGATTAGGACTTCCAATAGAATCAGGATGATAAGGCAATGAGTAATCGGAAGAGTCTAATAGTTTCCATTCGTTTAATTTGTCAATTACTTGCTCCCGCTGATATTTAACACCCCATTGAAAAAAATGATTAGTTTTTGCAATCGAACCTCTGTTTTCAAAATTTAAAACAGTAGCATTCAAATAATTACGAGCATGGTCGATATATGTCCCAACACCACGATCGTAAGCTTCTTGTGCAAAATTTTCTTTCCCAAAATCAACTTCTAATTGCGATAACCAATATTGTCCTTGAATATCAAAAGTTTCTTCTTCATACGATTGAAATGCCGAAATGGTATTTGTTATCTTTACCGTACTGTTTGGCATATAATTCAGCGATAACGCACCAAAAAACGTTTCAAATCTATCTAATTCTTGTCCATCAAAATAAATTTTCAATCGTAAAGCTTCTTTTATAGTTCCAAAATCAGTTTCGCGGTTTTCGGGAACTACATTGTAAACATTGCGAGCATAATTGCCTAAAAACGATAATTCAAATTTTTCGTTCAAATCGTAAGTTAACAATGTTTGAACATCAGTAAACGAAGGATGGTATTCTCCTTTTGTTTGCATCGAATTTAATAGATATTTATTTGATTTTTGGCGAAATCCAATCAAATAGCTTAATCGAGAATTTATTGCAGTTCCTTCTAAATGAATGCTTTCTCCCAATAAACTCAAAGAAGCATTTCCTGCAAAAGAAGTTGGTTTTTTATATTTTATATCTAAAACTGATGACATTTTATCGCCATAGCGGGCATCAAAACCACCTGAAGAAAATAAAATTGAAGAAACTAAATCAGAGTTAACAAAACTCAAGCCTTCTTGCTGACCTGAACGTACCAATAATGGACGATATATCTCAATATCATTTACATACACTAAGTTTTCGTCATAATTTCCACCTCTTACATTGTACTGCGAGCTTAATTCGTTGTTGGAACTTACGCCTGGCATAGTTTTTATCATTGATTCTACACCACCCGATACACTCGGAATTTGCGTAATATTTTTAGGATCGAGTCGCGTTAAATTTTTAGTTCTATCAGCCTTATCATGTATTACAAATTCAGGTAATTGCGTTGTATTTTCTTTTAATTTAAAGTTAATTTCTTTGGTTTCGCCAGGTTTTAAGAAAAGTTTAATTTTTTGTGTTTCAAAACCAGTAGAAGAAGCAACGAGTGTAAATTCAGTATTAGCAGGAACTGTTAATGTAAATTTTCCATTATGGTCTGTTGCCATCCCAATTGGACTTGAAAAATCGTAAATACCAACATTAACAAACTCTTGAGAATTATTTCTTTCGTTAGTTACTCTTCCAAATATTTTTGCTTTTTCTTGTGCAACAACTTGCCCTTGCAAAAAAGTAAAAATTAAACAATTTAATAATATGTGTATGCAGTTCTTATTTGTCAATGTAAATATGAGTTTATAAATAATTCAATAATTTATTTTTTCTTTTTAAAATCTCCATTTCCCCATGCCTTAAAAAATTGAGCCCAAGCAGAAGGATCTAATAGCTTATTCGGTGGCAGTTGTCCATTATAATATAATTTATCGATTTTCAGGTCTATAAAGTTTCTATAATTCATATTGCCATCCATTTTGTATTCTTTAACCAATACTTTTATATCTTTTTTTGCTAAATTTTTCATAGCAATGGCATAATCATCATCAGGAACTTTAAATCCAATGAAAGCCTGCTTAAATTCCTCTTTTGAGGGCCATGGACGAATTAAGGTTTCTGGTAACATAATAGTATCATTCGTAAGTGCTTGTATTAGAGAATATTTATCTTTCGACAAAGTATCCGGAATTGTAAAATATGCCTTTTTATATCCAACTGCCGAAAAGACAATTCTATCGCCTTTATGTGCCTCAAAAGAAAAAAAACCACTAAAATCTGCTATGGTTCCTTTATATGAGTTTTTTATCATTACATTAGTAAAAGGTATTGGTTTCAAATTATCTGAACTTACTACAACGCCTGAAAACTGTACAGGTTTTCCCTCATTAACTTGAGCATACGAATTACCAAATATCAACAATAAAAAAACAAAAGTAAATATTGAAGCGTATATTCTCATTTATCGCAAAGATAAAATTATATTTTAGAAATGAATTAACGTTGATAAAAGTTTTTTATTTTTCAAAAATATACTATATTTATTGATAATAAGTCGTCATCCATTTTATTTGCATAAAAAAAAGCTGTCTTACAGCATTTTAACTATCAGACAGCTTGTTGATTATTCTAAGCTTTTATTCATTATAACGTTTCTTTTTTTTTAGCTTAAATTTATTCTCAGTACCATTTAACAATCTTATAATGTTTTTTTTATGCGTAAATGGAACAAAAATAGCAATCAAAATTGAAAAAATTATTAACGAAGGATAATGAACTTTAAATAAAAAAATACAAATAAAAGGAAATGCTATAGCAGTTGTGATAGATGAAAGCGATACATAACCAGATGATATTAAAACGATTAAAAAAACACCTAACAAAATAAAAAATGAAGAAAAATACAATGCAATAATTACACCTACAAGAGTAGCTACACCTTTACCACCTTTAAAACCAATATAAATCGGGAAAATATGACCCAAAACAGCTGCTAAAGCAAGTACAAGATCATAATTTACACGTTGAAAATCTAAATAAAAGTCTGGGACAAAAAACTTTCCTAAAAATACAGCTAACCAACCTTTAAAAACATCTAAAATAAGAACTATCAATCCCTGTCGAGTTCCTAAAACTCTTATTGTATTGGTAGCACCAGCATTGCCGCTTCCCTTTGTGCGAATGTCAACACCAAAAAAAATTCTTCCAATCCAAACTGATGTAGCTATTGAACCAATTAAATAAGCTGTAATTACACCAATTATAACGCTATATGTAATCATTTATAAATAATGGTTAAAAAATGAAATGCAAATATACATCTAATAAAAAGATAAATAGTCAATTTTAAATTTATTTATTAACCGAATATTGATAAAATTTTGTTTTGCAAGAAATTACAAGTATTAAATAAATATTTAAAAAATGTTAAAGGACTTTATAATCTTAAACACCTTTTAACACATCATTTAATTCACTCATTATCATTGCTGTAGCCCCCCAAATTTTATAATTATCAAATTTATAACAAGGTGCTGTAATTTTCAAATTACCAACACCTAAAAACTCATCTTCTGAAATATTTTTTGGAGACATTAATTCAGATAAGCTTATTTCAATAATATGATTTACCTCCTTTATATCAATAATAAATTTAGGATATGTGGGCATATAGGCAACTATTGGCAAAACTACAAAATTACTTGGAGGTATAAATAATTCTGATAGTTGACCTAAAATTTCAATAGCAGAAATATCAATACCAATCTCTTCGTTTGCTTCTCTTAATGCAGTATTAATCAGATTAGCATCTCGTTTTTCGTATTTACCGCCTGGAAATGATATTTGACCACTATGTACGCCATCATATTCTTGACGTTTGATAAAAACAGTGTAAAGCATGTTGTTTTTTGGATACAATAATATTAAGACACTACTTAGCTTTGTTGCACTATTTTTTGTAGTACTATGTACGTCTAATGCTCTATTATTAGGCATCATACGACTATGTGCATTATTGGAAGGCAACTCCTTCGTTAGCTCCAATTTTAAATTTGTTATAAGCTTGTTAATAAACATGTTGATAAAAATAACAAAAAATAATCAAAAAAGTCGTGAAATCGGAAAAAAAATACTACTTTTGTAATTCATTTATTAACTAAAAATCAAAAACAAATGAAAAACATTATTAAATTAGGATTAGTGCTTTTAGTAGTAGTATCTATGGGAGCATGTAAAAGTGGTGGTAAACCAGAAACTGTTGCAAAAGAGTTTTTAACTGCTTTAAACAAAATGGATTATGATAAAGCTAAAACTTTTGGAACTGAAGAAACTGGTAAAATGATTGACATGGTTAAAGCTTTTTCTGGAGGTGATGAAGCAAAATTAGCTGAAGCAAAGAAAAAAGTTGAAAAAGCTGAAATCGAAATTTTAAAAACTGAACTGCTTGGTGATACTGCTGCTGTATGCCAATACAAAGTTAGTGGTATTGAAGGTCAAGATCCAAAAGAAGACAAAATTGATCTTGTAAAAAAAGATGGAAAATGGTTAGTTGACTGGAAAAAAGAAGGAATGGGAGGAGAACCTACATTAGAACCAGCAACTGATTCTACTGCTGTTGATACAACTGCTGTTGCTGCTCAATAATCTTAATTTGCTTATATAATTACGTTGAAAAAAGTTATTATTATTTCAGTTGTAATTATATTAGCAATTGTAATGTTCCTGTTTTTGTACAATTATCGTACAGAGCAGGAACATTCTTTTTCTACCTACACCTTATCAAAAAAGGAAATCAACTTATTACAAAATGGCGATATTATCCTCAGACATGGATATGGAATGGCAAGCGATATAATTGTTAAAACACTAAACGAAAAATACGACATCTCGCATTGTGCCATTATTTGCAAAGACAGCAATCAAATTAATGTAATTCATAGCGTTTCGCAATCTCTTTCCGATTTTAATGGGGTTCAAACTCAAACATTAAGCAGATTTATCAACCGATAACTATTGCTAATATTGACTTGGCGAAA
>CAYTJB010000056.1:7976-8755 GCA_964437995.1 uncultured Bacteroides sp.
ACTCATTGCCGAAAGAGCAACTTATTATCTTTCAAAAAAAATTCCTTTTGATAATGATTTTGATATAGATGATTCTACAAATATATATTGTAACGAATTAATTTGGAGAACAATAAAAGATAGTTACTATGTAGATATTTTTAAAAATCAGCTCAAAGACGAAGACAAAAAAAGTCATTATAAGTTCTATGCTTTATGGGATACAACTAATTTTGAAATAATCATAAACCACCATTTAAGAAAACCTTAAATTAATTACAATTACATTCCTTATTTTTTCTAATTTTGCTATTTCTAAATAACCAATAACCAATAACCAATAACTTAATATATGGTTAAAGAAAAAATTCATCCTTCAAATAAAAATGATGAAGTATTGAGCGATATAAAAGAGCTTATCCTTTTTAACGATGATTTCAATACGTTTGATTTTGTAATCGCTACTTTGATTGATATATGCGATCACGAACCTGAACAAGCAGAGCAATGTGCTATGATAGTTCATTATAAAGGAAAATGCTCTGTAAAATCAGGTAATTATTACGATTTAAAACCTATTTACACCGAAATGTCGAACAGAAATTTAACGGTTGAAATAAAATGATGAATATTTTTTATACTTTTGCAAACTGAAAAAAATAATTGTTCTTTAAAGAACTAACAATATAAAAATACTATGAGCAAAGAAAACAAATCAATTATCTATCTCGATAGAAATGAAAACCAATACGGTCCTGCACCAGCATGTTTTGACGCATTAAGAAACATTGATAGTGTTG
>CAYTJB010000056.1:8765-13977 GCA_964437995.1 uncultured Bacteroides sp.
TGTTGAACTTTATGAATATTCACGAGATTTCTCAAGAGGAATCAAAAGCCGTTTGTCAGAAAGATTAGCAAAAGAATTTGGTATAGACGAAAAAAATGTAATGGTAGGCTTTGGTGGCGAAGACATCTTAAAACAAGCTGTACATTGCTATATTCACAAAGGCGACAAAATAATGATACCAGCATATTCTTGGTGGTATTACAAAAAAATATCTGATGAAAAAGAGGGTGTAAAAGTTGAATATCCTATTATTGAAGGAAAAGATACTTTCTACTACGATATTGAAGGAATGATTAAGGTTTACCGCGAAAACAAACCTAAATTAGTTTTGATTAGCTCACCCAATAATCCAACCGGTAATCGTTTGGAAATTGACCAAATGATGTATGTACTGGAAGAAATGAAAGATACTGTTGTTATATTAGACGAGGCTTACACCTTATTTTATAACAAAGACAATTCTCATCTTAAAGAGTTAGTAAACAAATATCCTAATTTAATTATTATCAGAACTTTTTCTAAATACTATGGTTTAGCAGGCGTTAGAATTGGTTTTGCTTTAATGGGCGATAATCATGCTAAATTTAATATGTTTAGTGCACGTTATTTAGGCTATAATAGAATTTCTGAACTTATAGGATTGGCTGCTCTTGATTCTGTAGATTATTACAATGCTATGAGAGAAAAAATGACTGCCGACATGGATATGTTTTTCAATGAGTTTAACAGTATGCCTGGTTTTAGAGCATTCAAATCTTATTCAAACTTTATTTTGGTTGAAATACCTGCCGAAATTAAAGATGGTTTAAAAAAATACTTAACCGAACGCAATATGATTGTTAAATTTATGGCTGAAGATGGCTTATTCAATCATTTACGTATTACTATCGGAACTCAGGAGCAGAACCGTATGTTGATGGATATGATTAAAGCTTTCCTAAAAGAAAATAAAAAATGAGTTGGTATTCAGATTATAAAAAATCGTTAAAAATGATAGAGGTTGAAGAAATTTTCGACCTCTTTTTTTATCGTCCCCTTGCATTTTTGTTGGTAAAAATAATATACCCAACCAATATAACGCCCAATCAGCTTACTATTGGAGCTATAATTATGGGTATAATTGGCGGTTTCTTTTATGCACACGGCACTCCATTATCTCCTGAACCTTTCATTATTGGAGCATTATTCTTTATGATGTTTAATATATTGGATTGTAGCGATGGTCAATTGGCACGTCTTAAAAAGAATGGAACTCGCACAGGTAGAATTATTGATGGTGTTGCCGATTATATTGCCGTAACCGCAATTTACATAGGTATAGGTATAGGTTTTGCCAATAATACTGATACACCTGCACTATGGTGGACATTGCTTGCTTTAACTGGCTTAAGCAATACAATACATGCTATTTTAGTGGATTATTACCGCAATCGTTTTCTAGATTACGTATTAGAACGCAAAAGCACTTTTGAAGAAGACCTTGAAGAATTTCGCCAAGAATACAATGCAATAAAAGACAATAAAAGCAAATGGTTCGATAGGGCTATTATTGGGGTTTATCTGAAATATATGGGTTTGCAAAACAACTTGGCTGCAAAAAAAACAAATGAAAAATTATTTAAAGCCACACCCGAAGAATATTATAAAAAGAATAAAACCATTATTCGCTTTTGGGTATTTTTAGGTCCAACATCGCAAGTAAGTACATTAATACTTTGCTCTATATTTAATCGGTTCGATATATTTTTCGGAATTATGATTGTAGTATTTAATATTATAGCACTTATTAACTGGCTTGCTCAACGTAGCATTGATAAGCAATTTAGGGTTTAGTTAATTGAGTTATTGCGATGCTTTGTTGAAAAATTCAAAGAAAAAACGGGAGTTAAACATGTTTAACTCCCGTTTTTTCTTTGAATAAATATAATAAAAATTTAATCCATTAATTTTAAGTTTACAGCATATAAAGCAATAAATAAAGCTGTGAAAATAAATCCAAAAATACTAAAAGTAGCACCTGTTATAAAAATAAATGGTACAACTAACATTAGAACTTGTGCAACAGCATAAAGATAAAATCCCATTTTCTTTAATCCCCACATTTTAATAGCTCCAAATAATGAAACTGCTGCTAAAATAAGTGATACAACAAAGAAAATAGCTCCACCTCCAATTATAGCACTCATACCTGGAATGCTGTCTAACAAGCCTGATATAGCTCCAAAAGCTACTGCTGCAATAAGATAAAGCAAAGCACTTAATCCACTACCGATAAATGTTAAAATACAAATTACAGTTAAAAGCGTTGGTCTTGCTTTTACTTGTGCAACGTTGTTCATTTCTTCCATAGATTTAATTTTTAAAAGGTTAATAATGATTACAAAAATAGGATAAAAAAATACAAAAAAAACTTTTTGTCATTTTTTTTACTATTTATTAATTAACAATTAAACAATTTTATTTTTAATATACTGTTAATTAATATTTTACACTTGTTAAAAAACTGCTAAATAAAATATTTTCATTAGATTTTGTGAATCATACCAGCAGCAGCTTGTGCAGTTGGCACTATGAGCATATCATTGATATTTACATGCTTGGGCAATGAGCAAACATAATAAACGGCATCGGCAATATCTTCGGATTTTAACGGTGTAAAGCCTTTGTAAACATTATCGGCTCGTTCTTTATCGCCCTTAAAACGCACCACAGAAAATTCAGTTTCCACAGCACCTGTTTCTATAAGCGTTACTTTGATGCCATGTTTTAACAAATCCATTCTCATTCCTTTGGTAATAGCATCAACAGCTGCTTTGGTGCCACAATATACATTTCCATTTGGATAAGCTTCTCTACCTGCAATTGAACCTATATTTACAATATGTCCATAACCATTTTGTATCATCAAAGGCATTATGGCACGCGAAACATAAAGCAACCCCTTTACATTGGTATCAATCATACGTTCCCAGTCGTCGATAACACCTTCCTGTATTGGATTTAAGCCAACAGCCAAACCGGCATTATTTACCAACACATCTATTTTTTCCCACTCTTCGGGCAAGGCATTTATTTGTGTTTCAACTTCCTCTTTGTTTCTAACATCCAAATTGATGGTATAAATCTTAACACCATATTTTTGTTGCAAGAAATTGCTTGTTTCTTCTAATAAATCTGCTCTTCTACCCGTTAAAATTAAATTATAATGCTCATTTGCAAATTTATGGGCTGTTGCTTTTCCAATACCGGCAGTTGCTCCGGTAATCATTGCAATTTTATTAAATTTATTATTAGTCATATAAATAATTTTTTATTTATTTTTTTAATCGCTTTAAATTCAATAAGGAGGTTTAAACTTCGAGTTTACCAGCCTTATTTTAAACGAAGACAAAGGCATCATTGGTGTAAAAAGCAATGAAGCTGATACCTAACGAACCACTGTATACAAGACCCGTACGGGAATTTATCCCGATTTTTATCGGGAGTGATGTAAGAGATTGCCGTTTTTATTCCTTTTTGGTTATTAATACTTTATCAATTTTTTTATCATCAACATCAACTATCTCAATAACATATCCATTATAATCAAATTTATCTCCAAGTTGAGGTATTTTTTCTATTTGTTTAAACACAAAACCTGCAACAGTTGAATAATCAATCTTATCGAAATCAACAATAAAATCCTCTATAATTTCTGTTAATTTTTCAATAGGTGCATCTCCACTTACAAGTACTGATTTGTCATCTCGAACAAATATATCAGGCTCATACAACTCCCCTTCTTCTGGAATTTGCCCCACTATATTCTCTATTATATCATGAAGTGTTATTAATCCTTCAAAACCTCCATATTCACTTACAACACAACAAATATGGTTTTTTTTCTGACGCATTAGTGTTAAAACTTTTTGAGCGTCAATATTTTCCGGTATTATCAATGGTTCAATGATTATTTTATTAAAATCTATTTGTCGATTTGATGAAATAAGTCTAAAATAATCTCTTAAATACAAAACTCCTTTAAAACTGTCTAAACCTCCATTGCAACAAATAACTTTACTATGCTGAACATTTAATAAAATTTCATTTATAGCTTCATAAGTTTTATCAATATCAATCCATTCAACGTCTGTTCTATGGGTCATTATATGCTTTGCCTTTTTATCTGCAAAATAAAACACATTTTCATGAATAACATTCTGTTCCTTTTTAATGACGCCTTCTGTTGACGCAATTTTTAGCATTTGCCTTAATTCTGCCTCTGTTATTTGTTCTGATTGTTTTTTTAAACCAATTAATTTATTGACATAATTTGTAGATATTGACAAAAGTCTTACAAACGGATAAAAAGCACTACTAAAGTAATGAATCAATGGCGCAACTCGAACAGCTATTTTATCAGGATTATTTAATGCAATAGTTTTAGGAACCAATTCTCCAATTACAATTGAAAAATATGTAATAATTATTACAGTTAATGATAAAGCTATTTGAGTAGCATAGCTTTTGGTAAAATCAAATTTTTGAAAAAAAGGAGTAACATCATCAGCTATATTCATACCTCCATAAACCCCAGTTACAATACCTATTAATGTTATTCCAACTTGAATTGCTGATAAAAAGTTCTCAGAATTATCTTGTAATTTTAAAGCAATCTTTGCACCTTTACTACCATTAATTTTTCTTTGCTCAAGCCTTGACCTCTTGCATGAAACTAAAGCTATCTCTGATAGTGCAAAAAAACCATTTAGTAAAATTAAAATTGTTAAAACTATTATCTCCATATCATTATCTATATCTGTGTCGTCTTTTTGTAATGACATATAATACCATTACTTACTGATGTTACGCAAGACTAAAAATTTCAAATAAATTGGGTCTTCTTTAAAAATTTGGATACAACTCAAAAATCTTAGTATTTGTTTTTTACTTTTACTTTTACTTTTGTCTTGATACAAAAGTAACAAAAAATCAAGACTGCAAACAATTTACTGCAAAACTACGCATTTAAAAACTGCTACGCAATACTATGAAAAGCTAAATGCAATTTTTTGCTTTGTTTTTTCTGGTATATATTAATTAGGAAAAGAGGAAATGATAAGAAAAACACTATTACGTTAGCTTTTCATTTCATTATCAGCAAAACTCAGCGTTTGAATCAGCGGAAATTTGCGAGAAAAATAAAAACTAAGGTGTGGAAATTGAAACAGGT
>CAYTJB010000057.1:0-10975 GCA_964437995.1 uncultured Bacteroides sp.
TTGCAGTATAATTTGTTCCGCTAACAGGGTCGGCATTAACAGCACCACCGGCTCTAGCAACAACAATAACACCCGCAGTTCCGTTACCACGTGTCCAGCCAGTAGTCATGGTGGTATTGGTAATTGAAGATGAGGTAAATACGGTAGCTTGCGTAGTTGGTGGAGTACATGCAGAACACATTATTGGTGATATATAAATTGCTGAGTAAAGAGTGTTGGTGCTAATTGATGGATATGATGACCATGCATTATTGTATTTCAAAAATCCTGAATTTGTAAGATTTGCTCTTGATTCGGTTTGCACAACACAGAATGTATCGGCAGGAGTATTTGTATATATTTGATAGCCAACATATACATTTGTACCGGAATATGTAACAGGTGAATCAAAATTTATATAATTCAAATTATTTGGAGTTAATAAGCTCATAGCAACATCTTTAGATGCTATTACAGCACCCGGTGTAGCACCACCTCCTGCATAAACATTAAATGTAACTTTATGATTACCACCTGTTCCGCCACTATATGCTTTATAAACATACACTTCTAATCCCGTAATGTTTGGATTTGTTAATCCCGAATAATATTCGGCATATTCCGATATATTGTATGAATTATGCCCTGTCCAATATCCCCATTGAGGTGTAAGAAAAGTATATAATGTAAGCACATCAGTAGGCAATATGTTTGTTAATGTATCACAACCATTCGTTAGTGTAGTTGTAGTCGCATTTCCTGTTAGTGCAGGCATTTTATAACAATTACCAGTAGTGTTGTATTCGTAAACAGCGTAATAATAAGTAGTTCCGGCAGTTAATGCGGTTAAATTTACTGAAGTACTAGTGCCATTATAAACTACGTAATTTCCAGTACCTATTTGAGTACCACTACCAAAAGCTGCATTGGCAGTATAAGTTGTGCCACTAACTGGGTCGGCATTAACAGCACTTCCAGCTCTGGCAAGCACAATAACGCCGGCAGTTCCGTTACCACGTGTCCAGCCAGTAGTCATGGTTGTATTGGTAATGGAAGATGAGGTAAATACGGTAGCTTGCGTAGTTGGTGGTGTACAGGTAGTTGCACAACCAGTTCTGTATGCGGCAACAACAGCTTTAACTTGCCTTAAAGTTCTTGCATTATCACCATTAATTGCATCTCCAACTGGTACTCCTTGATATTGAATACTTGGATTGGAGAAATAAGGCACTCTTGTAGCAGTTATTCCATCTGCAAAATAACTACCATCTTCATAAGTCATAACTGAGCAATATTTTACACCTCCAGTTCCATTCCAACGCCAACCGGCAGAATAGGTATCTAATCCAGGACCTGGTTGAACATTTTGTGCTATATGATGATGAAGCCCCATATTATGTCCAATTTCATGAATTGTGGTATATGTCCAACTTGCTTGTTGTACTCTGGTTAGAGAAAATGCGTTAGAAGGCGAACCTGAGTATGTGTTTAACAACCATCCTACCCCTCCTGTAAAACTTATCTTTTCTAATAATACAACAACATCTGCACAATAAGTGTTTCTTAAAGTATGTATAGTATCTAATATTCCATCACCAGTATTTGTTAGATTATATAAATCATTATTGGTGTTAAGCTCTGTATAATTTACTCTTACAGAATGAACAAGTTTGAGTAATATTAAAGAATTGCTATTATCAAGAGCTAATTGTGACTTTGCCATTAATAAACTAATTGTATTATTTATATTAGTTTCATTAGAACTTGACCAAATTGCTGCAGAGTCTGTGTAAGCAATTAAAAGAGTTATTGTATCATAACTCACATCGTTTAAAATAATGGAATCGTTTGTATTACTCTCGTTATTTAATGTTAGATTCTTAGATGTATTAGGGTTTATTAAATCTTTTAGATTTTTTTTTTTAGAATTTTTATTAATTTTTTTATCTGTTGGAGGAATTAAAGATGGAGCTCCTTCTAATGCTTTTTGTTTTGATTTGTCAATTTCAAGCAAATAGTATTTGTTTGTTTGATTATTATACCTTGACGAGTAGAACTCATTATTTTCAGGTATCTCAATAGTCATAAAACTTTTGCCATTAAAAGTTGAAATAATACAATAGCTATAATCAAAATTTGCTAATCGAGCTCTAATTGTTGATGTGCCATTTACATCTACGTCAATTTTATCAATGTATGCTTTGTATTGCTTGTTGTTAAACAAATCTAATAAAATTGTGTCATTTATATGAAATAATTTGATGTTTTGAAGTTTTTCGTTTAAAACCAACTCTCGTAAACGCTTGGCTTCATTAAAGTTTGAAGCAATGTTTTTAGTAATAATAATTTCTTTATAATGTTTATCAGATGCTTTGTTGATGTTAATTATACTTTGTGCACTACTTGAGTAAATCGAAAGAAATACAATAAAAACAGATACTAATTTTTTCATAATAATTGATTTTAAGGTTTTAGGAGGTTTTGAAAATATAATGCAAATATACTACATATTTATACTAAAAAACCTAACAAATATTTAATATCTATTAGGTTTTAATTATACTTGCTATTTTTTTCTTGAAAATTAAAAGAATTTAGTAACGAATTAATTTCCCTTTTTGTTCTTTATCTCCAATTTTTAGTTTGTAAAAATAAATACCCTTGCTAAGTTTAGAAGCATCTATTACAGCTGTTTGTGCTCCTTTACTTTGTTTTTCATTTGAGAGTTTTATTAATTCCTGTCCAGTAATATCAACAAGCGTTAACTCAACATTTTCGTTTTCGGTAAGCGTATATTCAATGCATATTTTATCGGTAAATGGATTAGGGAAAACTTTTATGTTAAATGGATTGTCTGTATTTTCTGTAATTCCAACAATTGTAGTAGTAGCATTTCCTGTTAAAGCATTAGTTTTGTAACAATTAGTAGCAGCAGCATATTCGTAAATAGCGTAATGATAAGTAGTTTCTGATGTTAATGCTGTTATGTTTACAGAAGTTCCAGTTCCTTTATAAACCACATAATTACCAGTTCCTATTTGTGTTCCGCTTCCAAAAGCAGCATTGGCAGTATAAGTTGTTCCGCTTGCAGGGTCTGTATTAACAGCACTTCCAGCTCTGGCAATAACTAATACAGAATTACCATTACCACGTGTCCATCCCGTAGTCATTGAATTACTTGTAATATTAGAAGATGTATATGCTGTAGCTTGTGTAGTTGGTGGAGTGCATACGTTTGCGTTTCCTGTTAAAGAAGGTGTTTTGTAACAATTCTCTGCTGTATTATATTCATAAATTGCAAAATGATAAGTTGCTCCTGCTAATAATACAGTTGTGGTTACAGAGGTTCCAGTTCCTTTATAAACCACATAATTACCTGTTCCAATTTGAGATCCACTTCCATAAGCAGCATTAGCAGCGTAAATAGTTCCGTTAACAGGGTCTGCATTAACGGAACTTCCAGCTTTGGCAACCACAATTACCCCAGCGGTTCCGTTTCCACGTGTCCAACCTATTGTTAATGTATTATTAATAGACGAAGATGTAAATGATGTAGCTTGAGTTGTAGGTTGAACACAGGTATTTGTTGTAATTGCATTTCCTGTTAGAGCTGGTATTTTATAACAATTTCCTGTTGTATTATATTCATAAACAGCATAATAATAATTAGTTCCTGCTGTTAATGCGGTTATATTTACCGAAGTTCCAGTGCCTTTATACACTACATAAGTTCCTGTAGCTATTTGCATTCCACTTCCAAAAGCAGCATTGGCTGTATAATTTATTCCGTTTGTAGGGTCTATACTAACGGCATTTCCTTGGCGAGCTATAACTAATACAGAATTTCCAGTTCCACGTGTCCAACCTATTGTCATTGAGTTGTTAGTAAGTGTAGAAGTTGTAAATGATGTAGCTTGGGTTGCTGGTGTACAAAAAGTTACATCGAAAGATATGGTTGTACCAGCAGTAGTAACATTTGAAATATCCAATCTCCCTGCACTTCCATTTTGTAAAAAACTACTTGGATTTGTAAGGTCATTTATAGCTGTTCTGCCAACTGAGGATGAAAAATGAGCACTATAGGGGTTTCCATTAGCAGTTGTAGTTCCGCCTGGTCTGTAAACATATACTTCGTCGGGTGGTCCATTTGAATTGCCGTTTTCGTTTGTATCTATTCTGTAAACAATTAATCCAGAGCCTGGAATATTGCTTTCAAATGTTCCTGTTTTATTTCTGTATTCTACCATAAAATATTCATGTATAGAATTAGGAGAAGCTATCTTATAACAATTGTTTGTTGATGATGTTACGGGATTTAAGGTGTATGTACCTGTAGTTGTGATTTCTGGTATTGTGCTAATCCATGTATGATTAGAATATTTCCATTTCATATATGATAGCATGTGTCCACCACCACTTTCCATCAAATCCCAATCTCCAACAGGGCTAATATTTAATCCTCCATCATCATAGTGGTATAAATCAGGCGAACCTAAAGCATGAAACATTTCATGGCAAAGTGTCTGTACATCCACCTGACTTTCAGGTTGGAAAGTATAATCATAAACTCTTTTTCCATTAATCGACACATTTTGAGAATATAAACTCCATCTGTGAGCCCATAATAAATCATTCCATCCACCATTTCCTCCTTTTATGATAAAGCAAACGTTATCTACATTATTATCTACATCTCCATCTATGTTTAATGAGGAAGGAACTGCTGAGTTTGTGTTAATCCAATTTATTGCATCTGCAAGCAATTGGTGCTCTCTTAACCTTTTTTCTGTTGAGCCAACGTATCCATTAGTATTTGTAGTTGCATTAAAAGGCTGAAAATAACTACGAGCGTGAGAATCTTGATACGATAAATTTGTTGTTAATGCACATGCAGGATAGTGTGTACTACTTATCGTTAAATTATTATAGGATACTTCTTGATAATATGCTTTAAGAGTATTTCCTATAGTAGGATTAAATTTATTATCATAAGTTTGCCTTGTGGTAGCAAATTCAGTATCATCCGAAAATCGAATATAAACAACTAAATTATTTAAAGTTCCCGAATGAGGAGCTTTGCTTGGTACTCCATTTTTTGCTGTTTCGTGGCTAAACATATCATCATGCCTGCGTTTGTATTCTTTTTTTGAGATTTTAGCCCATTTACTTAATCCAACAGTTGCAGGATTTACACTATTAACCAAATAGCTTGTAGGTATTACTATGTCTCCCTCTTGAATGCCATAGTAATAATAACCATTTGGAGCTTGAATAATTGTATAACCTTCTTCATCGTGTGTCCAATTAAAAAACTCATCTCCAGAAACAAAACAACTTATTATTTCCCCATTTGGTTGTGTAATTGTATAAGGAAGTCTTTCAAAATAAGCTGCTTTAGCGATAATAAGAATTAGTAATAAAACAGAAATAAGTAATGCTCTTTTTTTCATAATGATTGATGTTAAAATGTATAAAAAATACTATTTTCTAAATTCAAATGCAATGATTTTTCTTGTTATTATAAACATACAAAAATAACTTTAACTATTCTTAAACAATGATAGAATCAGTTTGCGGTATGTTTAAATCAGTTTATGGTAATTATTTTCAGTAACTTATTTACACTATTCCTAATTTCAACATATTGGTAGCTCCTTTTTCGCTTAAAGGCGTACTTCCAATATTTACAATTATATTGCCTTTGCTTACTAATTTTTTTTCTTTTAGCAATTGTAACGAATATTTAATGGCTTCATCCATACTATTAAAATCATCGCAATAAAAAGCCCTAACACCCCATACCAATGCCATTTTCCTTAATAGAACTTTGTTGTTGGTAAAAGCAAAAATATCGGCTTCGGGGCGATGGCTCGAAATCTTATATGCCGTATATCCGGAGTGGGTAAATGTAATAATAGCATTGGCTTTGGTTTGGTGAGCTGTTTTACATGCTTGATAACAAATAGATTCGGCTAAAAAACGTTCTGTATTTTCTTGAGGAGCGTGTTCTTTATTGTATGGAAATCCATTGTTTTCAGTCCAATCAATAATTTGCTGCATGCTGCGAATAGTAATAGCAGGAAATTTCCCTATCGATGTTTCGGCACTGAGCATTAACGCATCGGCGCCATCCAATACAGCATTGGCAACATCGTTGGCTTCGGCACGGGTAGGGCGGAAGTTGGTAATCATGCTTTCCATCATTTGTGTAGCAATAATTACCGGTTTGGCTTTATTAATACATTTATTTACAATTTCTTTTTGAATAAGTGGAACTCTGTCAAACGAAATTTCAACACCTAAATCGCCACGAGCAACCATAATAGCATCAGCAATATCTATAATGTCATCTATATTTTTGATTGCCTCCGGTTTTTCTATTTTCGCAATTACGCTTGCGTGTCCGTTTTTACTGTTTATAAGTTCTTTTAAGCCTTTTACATCTTTGGCATTTCTAACAAACGAAAGTGCAATCCAATCTACATTGTTTTCAATAGCAAATATGGCATTGGCAATATCTTCCTCTGTCATACTTGGCAGCGAAACTTGAGTATTGGGTAAATTAACGCCTTTGCGTGATGAAAGTGCTCCTCCATAAATTATACGAGCTTTAACAGTATCTTTGCGATTGGTTTCAAGAACTTCCATTTGAATTTTACCATCGTCAATCAATACGGTATCGCCAATGTTTACATCCATAGGAAACTCGGCATAACTCATGTACAATTGCTCTTTGTTACCAATACATTTGGTGGTAACAAAATTGATAAAATCGCCATCTTTTAGTTCTATATAATTGTTTTCTACTTCTCCAATTCTGAGTTTAGGACCTTGTAAATCGGCAAGAATGGCAATATTGATGTTGAGTTCTTTGTTGAGTTTATTAATATTGTTAATAACTTTTTGATGTTCTGTTTTATCAGAATGAGAAAAATTGAGACGAAAAACGTCCACACCTTCTTCTATCATTTCAAATAACACTTCTTTGCTCGAACAAGCGGGACCAATGGTAGCTATTACTTTAGTTTGAGATCTTACCTTACGCATAAAAAACAAATTTTAATTTAATGCAAAGGTAGTATCAAAAAGTGGATTTTCATGTTAAGATATTGCAAATTCTTTTGATAATACGATATTATCATCCAAAATCACTTATGTGTCGGAACGATGCATTTTAGTATTCATCATTTATAATTCATAACTCATAATTCTTTTTTTCGCGTAGTTCTTTCTTTTGGGAAGTGTATTTTTTTGTAATTAATCTTCTTTTTACAGATACCAATGTAGGTTTTGTTGCTTTACGAATTGTACGTTTTTTGAGTGTATGCAATAGCAATTCGTAAAAACGCTCTTCGGCTAATTGCTTATTTGTAAGCTGACTACGGCTTTCTTGTGCTACAATTTGTATATAACCATCTGCATTAATTCTTTGCTTCAGACGGTGTTTTATCAATTCTTTTTCTTCATTGCTTAACAATGCTGAATTATCAACATGAAAACGCAATTCTACTTTGGTTTCGGTTTTGTTTACGCTTTGTCCGCCGGGTCCGCTACTACGAGACGTTTGAAAAAAATATTCCTGCTCAAAATGGCGATACATTAAGTGTTTGATAGCTTCTGAATGATGCGGTATTTTTATTTTCATAAGAACAGTTTGTAAAATTGAAAAGTTCATATAGTTAAAAGTAGTGGTTATTAGTTTATGTTGGAAATTCGATGTGATTACTTTTTCCTTCAAATTGGAACAATAATTTCAGAAATAATCACGAAATCACCAAATCATCAAATCATCAAATCACTTTCCCATTCAAAATAATGGTTTCCACTTTATTACTTCCATAAGAATAAGGCATAAATTCGTAAGAAGGAATAGGTTTGCTAATAAATACATTGGCTGTTTTGCCTATAGCAATACTTCCCAAATCTTCGCTAACGCCCATTGCATAAGCACTGTTGATGGTAACAGCATTGATGGCTTCTTCGGGAAGCATGCGATATTTAATACATCCCATCGAAAGTATTAGTTGCATATTACCGGAAGGGGAGGAGCCGGGGTTAAAATCGCTTGCCATAGCCACAGGCAAGCCTGCATCAATCATTTTGCGAACGGGAGCATAAGGCATGCCCAAGAAAAAAGCAGCACCGGGCAATAAAGTAGGCATGGTTTCCGAATCTAATAAGCATGCAATTTCTCTATCGCCTGTATATTCTAAATGATCAACGGAAAGAGCGTTGTATTTTACACCTATCTGAATACCATTAGAATAATCCAATTCATTGGCATGTATTTTTGCCCGAAGACCATATTTCATGCCTGCCATCAACATTTTTTCAGTTTCATCTTCTGTAAAAAAGCCTTTGTCGCAAAATACATCTATATAATCCGCTAATTCTTCGGCAGCAACCATCGGTATCATTTCATTGATAATTAAATCAACATATTCGCCTTGCTTACCTTTATAATTGGCAGGAACTGCATGTGCTCCCAAAAATGTAGCTTTTATGGTTAGTGGGCTGATTTTCTTTAATTTTTTGATAACCCTGAGCATTTTCAACTCATCTTCGGTAGATAAACCATAGCCACTCTTAATTTCAACAGCACCAGTCCCATAAGCAATAATCTCGTTGAGGCGTTGCATGGCACTTTCTACCAATTCGTTTTCGGTAGCTTTGTGCAATCGGGCAGCAGAGTTTAAAATACCACCGCCACGTTTGGCAATTTCTTCGTACGATAAACCTTTTATTTTATCAATATATTCTATTTCGCGACTTCCTTCATATACTAAGTGTGTATGCGAATCGCAAAAGCTTGGAAATACCATTTTGCCTGTTGCGTCTATCAGTTTTATTTTGTCTTTTTTCTTGAATTGTGCTAATGTGTCGGTATCCGTCATTTTTCCAAAAGCTGCAATTTTCCCTTTATCAATAAAAAGCCAAGCGTTTTTAATAGTTTTGAGTTCTGCCATTTGTTTTCCCTTTAAAAACAATTTAGGCTTGGTTTCTATTCCTACTAATTCTTTAATATTTTTTATAAGTATCGACATAATGAGTGATATGATTAATGCTAAATATAGGCTACAAAAGTAATAAAATTAGCGTAATTATATAGATTTGTTTGAGAATAGAAAAGATTAATCTTTTTATTATGATAATGGTAAATTTTTATCATTTTTTACCAGCAGGATTTGAAAAAATACCTATTTCAATCTTTATATATACCAGCGACCCAGAAAAGCGATTTTCCTCGTTATTAAAATAAGAATAACCAAATCTTAACCGTAAATAATTGTATGTGTAATTTTTTGCTGCATCAAATGTATCAAAGTAGCTTTTATATGAGTTTACTTCGGAAAACTTCCAATCAAAATCCAAGCCTATATTAAAATTTGGTTTGAAATGCATATTATCTATCTCCTCTGAAATATTGATACGATGTGTACCAATTCCAATATAAGGCGAAATACGAAAGTGAGAATTGTCGAATAAAGCATAAGCAAAATTCACATTTCCACTTATTAAAGAAAAAGTAGAATCTGTTGTCCAGATATTTTCTTTATAAACAAAAGGTTCTTTTAGATACGATGAAAGTGAAAAAGCAACTTCAGACTTGATAAAATATCTGCTGTATCCAAATTCTAAGCCCACTCCAATAGGTATTGAATTTTTAAAGTGTTTTGAAATATTTCCATTCATAACGTTGTACCCAATAAAAGCTCCGCAACCTATACCATATTTCATCGTTTCTAATTTGATATTGAGCACCTTGTTGACATATTCGCAATATGGAGAATTTTGATAAGTGCCTAAAAATGTATCAGCCCTACTATTCATTAATTCAGTGTCAAATAACTTTAAATTATTATACGAAAGTATTGATTCAAAATACAAACAAAGAAAATCTTTCTCATCGGGTTTGAGTAACGAATTCTTTATTTCTGATTTGATAATTTTTTCTTTAAGTTTTAGTTTTTCAAGCAATTTATAGTTCATCCAAAAAACGGAAAGGGCTTCATTAGAGTGTGGATAACTAACTTTTTTTCGTTTATAATCGGCTATTTGTAAATTATAGTGAAAATCATTTTTTTCTAAAACATCATTCAACAAAATAAAATACTTACCAAAAAGAAATAAAGCCATAGCTTTTTCTGTGGGAAGAAAAATATGAAAAGTGTCTTTATTTTGATAAATTATTTGCTTATCAAACAGTTTGGTCAAGGAATGATCATTATTTTCAAGTTTAGCGGTAAATTCATCCTGAATAATACTAACAGCTTGTGTTAATTCCGATTCAGTATTTACAGTTAAAAACGTTTCTTGAGCAATAAGTTCAAAAGATGCAATGAAAAATAAAAGAGATATTATATATTTCATCTGTTGCCAAATTATAGTGCATTGCTATTACACTATCTAATTTCGTGCCAAAAAAAAATTGTAAGTATTTTTTTATTAAAATTACTTATTTTACAGTTAATTTTTTAATAAGTTCTTTGTGCTGAGGAAATTCTTTACATAGTTTTGTACAATTTGCCAATTCAAAATCATTGAAATAGAAACCGGGAGCTACGGTACAACCTACTAATGTGTATGAGTTCTCTGCATTTACTTGGGCAGCAAACCATGTATTGCGAGGAATAACAATTTGTAAAAATTCGTTATCATCAATATTATCGCCTAATTGCATAAGAGTAAGAGTTCCATCTTCAGTAATAATGTACAAAGTAAGAGATGTTCCTTTGTAAAAATGCCATATTTCTTCTGATTTTATACGATGAAAAGCCGAAAAGCTACCACTTTCTAATAAAAAATAGATGGAAGTAGAAAAACATCTATTACCTTTAAAACGTGATGGCAAAGCTGTTTTTGCAATTATTTCATCGGAACGATAGGCTTCTTTGTAAAAACCGCCTTCGGGATGTGGCAACAATCCTAATTTTTCAATCCAATACGTTGCATTTTGTTCCATTACTTAAAAAAGCTAAAGTTTACTTTGCCATAC
>CAYTJB010000057.1:10985-13967 GCA_964437995.1 uncultured Bacteroides sp.
CATACAAACGATGTTCAAAGAAACGTGGATGACTTTCAAAATTATTATCGCGAGAGTGTTCTATTACCAAAAAACCATTGGCTGCAAGTAGCTCTTTTTCAAATATTAAATCAGGAATTGTTGCTATGCCTTCCATATCATAAGGTGGGTCTGCAAAAATTAAGTCGTAGGGCGTAGTTGCAAATTTCAAAAAATTAAAAACATTGGTTTTAATAATTTGTATGTTGTCTATTTTAAAAGCTTCGGCTGTTTTCTTAATAAAATCAGTACATTTAAAATTATTATCAACGGAAGTAACCGATATACAACCTCTCGAAATAAGCTCAAATGTAATATTTCCCGTTCCAGCAAACAAATCGAGAGCTTTCAACTGCCGAAAATCAATATGATTGTTTAAAATATTAAACAAGCTTTCTTTGGCAAAATCTGTAGTTGGACGCACAGGAAGATTGCCCGAAGGATTAAATCTTCGCCCTCTTAAAGAACCGCTAACTATACGCATTTGCTTAAATTTAGGAGTGTAAAATAATAGTATTCGGGCATTTCATTTAAAAGAGATTTTAAATTATTAGAACAGTTTGTAGATGCAAAACTTACGATTGCAATATATTTTTTAAGCAATTGGTGTATAGATGATTGTTCTGCGATTTTTCCGGTAAGTACAATTTCTGTTTGAGCAGGTTCGCACTCAAATTGTTTCATTGCAAACAGCAAATAATATAAAAAATCTTCATCGGTTTTAAACTGAAAAGAGTTGTACAACTTAAATTTAGCTTGTTTAAAAATACAAAGTTCAAATTCATTATTGCTTTTATTAACAAAAACTTTATTATTATTTAATAAATTAGAGTTGTTTATAAATATGCTTTTGATGAAACTTGTTGATTGGTGGACAAATTTAGCATTTGTAAATTTAGATAGTACTGTTTTTTCAATAGTTTTGGGCAAAGCATATATGTTATAAGCATCTATTTCTTTGATAAAATCTGTTGAAATAGTATATTCGGCAATGTTATCAAGCTTTATAAAAGCAAGATAGCTTTCAAGTTGCTCGTTATCATATAATTCGGCAGGTACTAATGTAGCTGTGTTATTTTTAAAACTAACATTAACTTCTGTAAAGGTTTTGTTTAAAAGAACTTGGTTTTCAAAAATTTGATTAAAAAACTCAAGTAAGCTATTTGTATCAGTTTTTTCAGCCAAAGTATAGTTAAAAATTGCAAGATAATTTTCCGTCTTAGTATCTGTTACACAGAAGGATACTTCGTTTATAGTAATTTGTATTGATAAACTAAGCGAATCAAATTTTTGTTCGCTTAATTGCTGATTTACATAGCTTTCGGTAGGTGTAAATGATGTTGTCATAATGTATTAATTATTCCCAATTACCAATAATTGTAGGTTCGTCCATTGAGCCCAATCTTAAACCTTCATATTTATTAAATTCTTTGGCTTTTGCTTTTAAATTAAGGATTAATTGCTTGTCCAAGCCTTCTAAATAAGCATCATAAGGTGCTGTAATCTCAAAAACGGCAACTTCTATTGAGTTTTTTGTAATCATAGCTGCACGAATAGTAAATTCTTTTTTAGTAAAAGGAATATACTTCAAATTGGCTAAATCAATTTTTTTTTTGTTTTGGAAGATTGATTCGCAAACATTTGCATAAATTGTATCGCTACTTACAAGCTTTTTTTGAATGGCTTGCTCTTCGGTTAAAGAATCAGGAACAGTTCCTTTTTTTTTAATCAAAGGTATTTTGCCATTTTTTGCAAAATCAATCAATGTATCAAAATTATCAGCATAATGCTCAAAAACAGTTTTATAAGCTACTTCTAAGCTCCTAATATCTTTCAACTTTTTAATAATTACAGCTTCTCTTTTGCTTACTTCCTCGTTAAACCGTATAGGTTTCATAATGCTGTTATATACCAAATATACCAATACCAGCAAAATAGTAATAAGTAAAGTTTGTATTATCGTTCTTCTTTTCATTTCTATCAAAAATTTTAAATCACTAACAGTTATCTTTTTGCTCAATATGTTGCAGTGTGCAATTCAAATTATATTTCTCTTTTATTTTTTCTGTAATTTTTTCGGCACAATATACCGAACGGTGCTGTCCGCCAGTGCATCCAAAGTTTATCATTAAATTTTCAAAGCCTCTTTCAATATAATTATCAATTGAAATTGAAATAGTAGAAAATATATTGTCGATAAATTGCTTCACAACAGCTTCTTTTTCAAGGTAATTAATAACTGCTTGGTCTTTGCCATTAAGTGTTTTAAACATTTCTAACCTACCAGGGTTGGGCAATGCTCTACAATCGAATACAAAACCGCCACCATTCCCAGTAGTATCCGCAGGAATTTGTTTTTTGTAGGAGAAACTATTGACTGTAATTTTTAAGTTCTGAGTATTTACAATTTTTTTAATATCGTTAGCTTCCGAAAGTTTTGATAATGTGTTTAATAAGCATGGAATCTTAATAGGCAATACCTGATTTTTTAAAACACTGTTTAAATTTTGAATGGCATAAGGAATACTTTGTAAGAAAACAGGTTTGTTTTCGTAAAAACCTCTAAAACCATAAGCACCCATAGCTTGTAATATCCTAATAATCACATATCCATAATAATAGGATAAAAATTTTTCTTTATTAACGGGAATATAGTTTTGCAAACGCTCCAAATAATATTGAAGCAAAATTTCTCTTGTTTCGTTGCTTAAATTAGCTTTGGCATCATATAATAAAGAAGCAATGTCGTATTGCAAAGCACCTTTTCTTCCTCCTTGGTAATCAATAAAGTACGATTTATCATTGTATAGCATTATATTTCTTGATTGAAAATCGCGGTACATAAAAAAATTGCAATCCGTTTCGAGCAAAAAATCTGTAAAAACATGAAAATCTTCTTCTAAGCTTTGTTCGTCAAAAGGAATTTTGGCTAATTTCAGAAAATAATATTTAAAATAATTCAAA
>CAYTJB010000058.1:0-6198 GCA_964437995.1 uncultured Bacteroides sp.
AGAAAAAGAGTTAGAAGTTAAGTAAATCGTTCTCCCAGCTTGTTGCAGTACATTTGAATCTGCCTTAGCACCTGATTTATAAAGGTGTGTTGATGCAGCCCATGCCTGAAAATTGGTTATGGGATACCCTAAAGAATCAGCAGTAGTAGTAAGTCCAATAGTGCCAGATTCAAAACCTTCTTGAAAAACAATTGTTTGCGCAGAAACGAAGAATGTCGTCATTACTGCAAATACAAAAAGTAAAACTTTTTTCATAATGAGTTAAAAATTAAGTGAATAAATAAATTAAAATTAAAAAAATATATGTTTAGTAAAAAATTTGCTTGTTTTTTGAACTCACAAAGATAAAAAAATAAATAAGATTAAGGCTTTTTTTTAAAAAAAAAGTACATTTTTAACTTATTTTTTACATATTATAAAGATTTTAAATTAATAAACAACCGTAACAATCCCTTTTTTCTGTATAAGATCGTGATTGGGTTTACTATACCTAATTAAATATACATATACTCCATAAGGGACAACCTTTCCTTTAAATTTTCCATCCCAACCCACATCAGGATTGTTATTATCAAATATTAATTGTCCAAAACGATTGTAAATTTGCATTAAATAATTTTCGCTATTTACAAAAGCCATTACAGGTTTAAACTCTTTGTTTACACCATCGGGCACAAATGCGTTAGGGATAAACATTTCGGGTGCTTGAACAATTTCTACTTCATTTGAATTGCTTTGTTCCACAAAATTATAAGTAGAATTTGGGCTTTCGTTTGCTTGAATATAATACGTAAACTTTCCATTACTTGATGTATAATCTTGAATATCATCTAAATATTGAAATGGAGGATCATTAACAAAGGCTATTGGTATTGCACCATAGTTTCCATTTATAGCTCTATAAACAGAATAAGATGCTACACCTCCAGCCCAATTGCCATAATCTGTCCATTCTAATTTATTTACATAATCTTCGGACGAAGCTTTTAATAAAATAGTATGAGCGGTATTGGATGTAATTCCATTATTTCCACAACTATCGGTATTAGTTACTTTATAATAATAAATTTCATTTTGAGGATTTACAGCATAATCAGTATAAGTATAATTTGCACTGCCTGCAAAAGGAAGTGTTGCTATTTTTGTATATACACCGCTTAAAGATTTTGATTTATAAATTTGAAAGCCGGTAACTTTTGCTGATTGGTCAGTATAAATTTTTATATCTATTTGATTATCGGAAGCTACCGTAACAGAGCGAATGTATAAATATTTTGGATTTGGTGGTTTTTGAATTGTATAGCACTTTTCGCAAGAAGTGGAAGTTTTTTGCCCAGTGTTTTCAAAAGCTTGTAAATAAAAACAATACGTTGTACTATCTTCTATATTATCATAGGTATAATTAAGTGTAGAGGCATTGTTAGTTGAAATTACATTATAAGCTCCTCCATTTTTTTGCATAAACACTTTATAACCAGCAACAGACGGATTCATATTAGTATAAGGTGTCCAATTTAACGTAATTTTATTGGCACAAATATCTAATTGACTGTTTAATAAAATAGTAGTATGATAATCGCTAAGTATACTTGTATTGTAGCAGCTATCAAAAGCTGCGACTCTATAAGATTGTGTTGCAAGACATGGATCAAATAGCGAATCAATATAAAATGTATTTAATCTTCCAAATACTGTATCTAAAACAAAAGGAGAACCATGACAAATTACATATCCCCAAGTATCTAATGATGGGCTGGGCTTCCATCCAATAATTACCTTGCCGTTAGTATAATTTACACTTACAGTATCCATGCCATTGGTAAGTGGAGGTGTGAGGTCTTCAAATAATTTTGCATCAATCGAAGAAACAGAATTGCAATTCGAAGCATCTTTTATTTCAACTCTATATGAAATAGTATCACGGCAAACCTTCACAGTATCATTGTATTGCAAATTTTGAGTAGAATCTACTTTTGTCCAAGAAACTAACGACGAATTACTTTTATAGATTTGATAATATGTTGATGTACTTGGTAATGCTGGTGTATGAATGGCGTTCCATGCTAAATTTGCCAAACCATTTCCTATATCAGTTACCGTTAAATGAATACTTTGTAATGTGTCTGAAGATGAGGTAAATATATTTGTTGAAGATTTACATTTAATGTAATAAAAAAAAGATTGGTTATTTGCGTTTACACCAACATCAGTATAGGAAGTTTGGTTTACATTGTAAATACTATCAATTTTAGTGTAAACACCAGTTAATGAATTACTTCTATAAATATGATAGCTATTAAACCCAACAATATCAGTAGGAATAGTCCAATTTAAAATTACATTCCCATTATTAGCAACTGAAATACAACGCAATACAGGAGGCAACAAAGCAAAACTTTGTAGAGAAATAAAAAATAATAATATGCCAACAAATTTTTTATTCATTTATGAATCCTGTGTATTGATTATCGACTGCTTTGTCATACTGAACGAAGTGAAGCATCTTATTAATTATAAATATCTTATTTGATTGAGATTCCTCACTATCGTTCGGAATGACAAAAGAACAAAATTTTCATTTATTTTTTCTTTTCACTCTAAAAATTTTATAACCTTTATACTCTCTCTTATAAAGACCCCAAATTTAGTAAAAAGCTTGTGAAAGAATTAAAAAATTACTTTTTACCAACGATAAGCTCATACAATTTATTGTCTTGTAGATATTTATTTGCAATATTTTGTATTTCTTCGGGTGTTATTTCTTGAATCGTCTTTAAATAGTTTTTGTAAAAATCAATTGACAAATTATTATGAATCATTGTTTTAATTATTTTAGCAATGGCAAATGGTCCATCAATACTTCGCATAAACTCACCCATTTTATAAGTCTTTACAAGTGCTAATTCATCTTCCGTAACCAATTCTTCTCTAAGTTTTTTTATTTCTTTATAAATTTCTTCAATGGTTTGATGGGTATATTCTTGCCCTACTTCTGTAGTAATAAAAAAATACCCAGAATGCTTAAGTGGCAGTATTCCTGAGCCAATACCATAAGTATAACCTTTGTCTTCTCTAATATTTTTCATAAGTCGCGAACCAAAATAGCCGCCCAATATGGTATTTAGTATTTTGAATTTATGAAAATCCTCGTCTTGCATGGTAAACATTACACGACCTATTCTTATTGCCGATTGAACTGCATCTTTTTTTTCAATAAAGTTCTTATACTGCGAAACCTTTGATATTTTAGATAAATCTTTTTGTACAATATTGTTAGAAAAATTGCCCCAAGTGTTTTTCCCAAAATAATTCTCAATTAAAGAGGCAGCATCATCTTGTATTTTGCCCGAAATTAGAATATTACAGTTGTTAGAATGAAAGTGTTTTTGATAAAAATCAATCAAATGCTTTTTTTCAACTCTTTCAATATCCTCTATTTCAGATTTTTGACCATAAGGATGTGTTGCTCCATAAATAAGTTCTGTAAATTTTGTTCTTGCTATAAAATCAACTTTCTGATTGTTAATAGTTAACTGGCTTTTTTGCTTTTCTTTAAAAATTGAAATTTCATTTTCAGGAAATACAGGGCATTTAATAATTTCCTCAACAAACGGCAGAATATTCTCCAAGTGTTTATTTAAGCAATAAATACTAACAGAAGCAAAATCTCTATCTATTTCTTTTTCAACATAAGCACCAAAAAAATCGAAAACATCTGCAATTTTTTCAGCAGAATAGCTTGATGTTCCTTCGGTTAGCAACTGAATAGCCGAAAATGCCGAAAATGGTATTTCTTGATAAGAAGTACCGGCATTAAAAAGAAATTCAATTTTCAAAACATCTTGCGTGCCTTTATTTATCTGATAATAAGGTATGTCATTACTAAAATGATTTTTTATTGGCATTAAACTATCAATCCCGAATGTATCGGGATTGATTTTTAGTATTTCTGGTGAAAAACTTCGATTCATATTTTGATTCATTTGCTTATCTGATAAGTGTTACGTGTCCTGTTATAGTTCGTTCGATATTTAACTCATTGGTGTACTTTATAGTATAAACATAAACTCCCATCGGAGCTTGATTGCCTTTAATACTGCCATCCCAACCTTCGTTCATATTTTTGGAAGTATAAACAATTTGACCTGAACGAGATGCAATAATTATTTCAAATTTTGTGATGCCATTTCCATATACTTTAAAAACAGCCGACTGCCCATTACCATTTGGCGAAAAAGCTGTTGGAATAAACGGTGCATTGCAATCAGAAACTGTAACCGAAATTAATCCAGCTTTACGATTTCCGTTTTCGTCGGTTGCAATTACACTATAATCTGTTGATGATGTTGGGCTTACGATAATAAACTGAGTGTTTTCGCCTGTACTCCATAAATACGAAGCACCACCATTTACACTTAATGTTACTTTTTCGCCTTTGCATATAGTTTGATCGGGCGAAAAACTAATTTGAGCAATCGGAATATTTTTGGAAACAATATTATTACTCCTTGTAGGTTGCTGTGTATCAACAATCTTTTGATTAGAATTTGCATTATTTGTTTTTGCTACAACAGTTGTATTTACTGCATTGTGCTTAGTGTTATTTTCAATAGAAGTCTGATTATTATCAATTTGAGCAATCAAATCAATTATATTTTGTTTTTTTGATGTGTTTTTTTGTGAATTATTATTTATTAAACCATTGTCATTTTTTGAATTAGCTTTCGTTTCTATATTATTTGAAGTTTTTGTTGATAAAACAACTTCGTTTTGTTCATTTTCAATTGGAGATAGTGTTTTATTTTCAATTTTTTGATTATAAACAGCTTGTGGCTGAATAGATTTAGCTCGTTCAAAAGGCAAAATGAAATATAGGATTACTGAAAGCACAACAATAGCGGCACTTCCAACAATAAGGTTTGCAGGCTTAAAAAAATTTGTTTTGCCAATATTGGGTGCTTTTACAGCATTTTCAATGTTGTTCCACACCTTATCAGATGGCTTTTTTTCAAAATCATTGAAAGCCCCTCTGAATAAATCTCCCATGTTTTTTTCTGGCTTCATTGTGTGTTATATTATATTTCCCTTTGTGTTCAGTTTGTTTTGCAAATATTTTTTCGATTTCATCAATTGCGATTTCGATGTATTAATAGAAATACCAAGCATCTCCCCTATTTCTTTATGATTATATCCTTCTATTTCATACAAGTTAAAAATTAAACGATAACCTTCTGGTAATGATTGAATTATTTTTAAAAGGAATTCAACCGATAAATTATCAAAACTTAGTTTTGTGTCTTCAATAGTTTCTTCTATTTCATCATAATCTATTGCATAATAATATTTTAAATTACTTTTATAATAATTAATTGCAGTGTTTACAATTATTCTACGAATCCAACCATCAAAACTACCTTCGTTACGAAACTTATCAATATTATTAAAAACTCTTATAAAACCTTCTTGCAGAGCATCTTCGGCTTCATCTACGCTTCTAAAATACCTTACGCAAATCCCAAGCATTTTAGCTGAGTATTTGTCATATAGAGCTTTTTGAGCCTTTTTGTCGCCTTTTATGCATCCGCTTATTATTTCCGCTTCAGATATCATTGATAATTTATAGACAATTTTTAAATCAATTTTGGTGTCTGACAATATTATTTTTTTGCAAAATAATACATTTTCGAACAGTTAGTTTTTGTAAATGTATTGATAACTAATATTTTAATTTGCTCTTGTGTTACTTTTCTGTAACTCTCAATTTCTGTATTTATCATATTTGCATCGCCAAGCAATTCGTAATAAGCCAAATTCATAGCTTTATCAGCTGCTTTCATTTGCGAAAACACCATTAAAGATTCGGCTTTATTTTTTACTTTTTGCAATTCGTCAACCTCAACTAAATAATTTTTTAGTTTATCTATTTCATTATCAATTGCTTGTTCGGCTTGTTCCATAGCAATTCCTTTGTGTAATTTGCCTGATATTACAAAAAGTCCATTATCTATATCACCTGTGAGATAGGCACTTATTTCGCTAAATAATTTTTGTTTTTTAACCAATTCGTTGTTAAACCTTGATGATTTGCCATTTGAAAGTATATCCGAGATTAAATCAAAAGTATAATAATCGTTGTCTGTTCGTTTGCAAATATGATAGGTTTTGTATATCGCATCATAAGGCACATCGCGTTCAACG
>CAYTJB010000058.1:6208-10471 GCA_964437995.1 uncultured Bacteroides sp.
ACGCTTAATATTCTTTCTTCTGTTTGCAATGGTTCTGTTGGAATATTGCGTTTCAATGGCTCGCCAACAGTGATATTTCCAAACCATTTTTCGCTCAATTCCTTAATTTGATTGGCTTCTACATTTCCTGCAACAACCATTATAGCATTATTGGGGCGATAAAAGCGATAGAAGAATGCTTTTACATCATCCATCGTTGCATTTTCGATATGCGAAATTTCTTTCCCAATGGTTGACCACTGATAGGGATGTTTTTGATATGCCAACGGACGAAGCAACAACCAAACATCGCCATAAGGTTGATTCAAATAACGTTGCTTAAATTCTTCAACCACTACATTACGTTGTACTTCAAGACTTTTTTTAGAAAAAGCCAACTCGTTCATACGGTCAGATTCAAGCCAAAATGCAGTTTCTAAATTCTGCTGAGGTATTGTTAAATAGTAATTGGTTATATCGTTATTGGTAAAAGCATTGTTTTCGCCACCTACTCTTTCGAGCGGTTCGTCAAAAACAGCAATGTTTTTAGAGCCTCCAAACATCAAGTGTTCAAATAAATGAGCAAATCCAGTTTTATCAGGATATTCATCTCTGGCACCTACATTGTAAAGAATATTTACGGCTGTTATAGGTGTTGATTCATCTTTATGAACCAATACTTTAAGTCCATTTTCTAAAATAAATTTTTCAAAAACTATCATCAGAATTCAGTGGTATAAGTTTTCTACAAAAATAGGGTTTTTAAGTTAGTCGAGAAGTATTTTAGTGTGAAATTTTGATTTAGCCACAAAAAATGCGTTTTTGATTTAATACCGATACGCAATATGTAATAGCCCAAAAAGGCTGAACTAAACATATTGTCTATCGGTATTTACCACTGCAAAATTATGAATTAATTCAAAGGATTATTTCATAATCAGCATTGGTATAAGTTTTTATAACGCAATAAAACTACATTATCAGTTTATTTTTGTCAATTATAACAGAAGAATATTTATATTTTGTTATTTTTATCAATTATAATTGAAATATGTTGTATATTTGCATTTTTATTCAATTATAATTGACAAAAATGAAGATAAATTATATTCAGCGACCTATTTACACCAATAGGATTAGGCCTTTTATTGGAAAACAGATTATTAAAGTGCTTACAGGACAAAGAAGAGTTGGCAAAAGTTATATTATGCTTCAGCTTATAGATGAAATAAAG
The DNA here is from genome assembly GCA_964437995.1 of uncultured Bacteroides sp. Lineage (GTDB taxonomy): Bacteria > Bacteroidota > Bacteroidia > Bacteroidales > JACABE01 > JACABE01. The sequence continues at coordinate 7,422 of CAYTJB010000058.1, forward strand.
CTAAAAAATCAAAATGCAAATATAATTTTTATAAACAAAGAACTGCAACAATTTTCAGAAATTCGTAACAGCAATGATTTGTACCAATATGTTGAAAATAATTTAATTACAAACAAACAAAACTATTTGTTTGTGGACGAAATTCAGGAAATTGAATCTTTTGAGCTTTGTCTTCGCAGTTTATTGGCTGAAAACAAATGTGATATTTTTTGCACGGGCAGCAACGCAAAAATGCTTTCCGGAGAGTTGGCTACTTCTCTTTCTGGGCGATATGTAGAGTTTGTTATTCATAGCTTGAGTTATCTCGAATTTCTATTATTTAATGAGTTAGAAAACAACAATGAAGCACTCACTAAATTTCTTACCTTAGGCGGAATGCCATATTTAAAAAATATTCAATTAGAAACCGCAACTGTTTTTGAGTATCTTAAAAATGTTTACGCTACTATTTTGCTCAAAGATGTAGTGGCTCGCGAAAATATCAGAAATGTATCTTTTCTCGAAAATTTAGTTGCTTTTTTAATAGATAATACTGGTAGTTTAGTATCAGCACAAAATATAAGTAAATATTTGAAATCGCAGCACTTAAATATCCCTACACAATCGGTATTAAATTACTTAAAAGCATTATGCAATGCCTATTTTATTCACAAAGTTCAAAGAGCAGAAGTAAATGGACTAAAAATATTTGAAATTGGTGAAAAATACTACTTTGAAGATACAGGACTAAGAAATTCTATTCGCAATTTTGAATTTAAAAATGAAGTAAATAAACTAATGGAAAATGCTGTATATCTTAATCTTTTAATTAATAATTATACAGTATATGTAGGAAAAGTAAGTGATAAAGAAATTGACTTTGTTGCCGAAAAAAATGGAAGTAAAATATACATTCAAGTAGCTTATATGCTTAGTGAAGAAGCTACTATTCAACGTGAGTATGGAAATTTAATGCAAGTTGCAGATAATTATCCAAAATATGTTGTTACTTTAGATGAGTTATTTGTAAATACCAACTACAAAGGTATAATACACATTCATTTACGCGATTTTTTAACAATGGAGATATAATGTAACATTTGCTATTGTAGCATTTAATGTAGCAAAACCTAAACTATTTCACAACCTCAAACCGTTGATTTCGTCTTTGAGGCTCAAAACCAGCTTCGGTAATAGCTTTTTGTATGCCAATGGCATCAAATTGATGGTCGGCACCAGCTACCGAAACAACGTTTTCCTCTATCATAATCGAACCAAAATCGTTAGCTCCTGCATGCAGGCAAATTTGAGCAGTTTGCTTACCAACCGTAAGCCACGATGCTTGTATATTGGGGATATTAGGCAGCATGATGCGGCTAATAGCAATAGTACGAATGTATTCATCGGCTGTTACTTTGTTTTTTATCCCATATTGCTTTAATAGCACCGTATCTTTATCCTGAAATGGCCAAGGAATAAAGGAAACAAAACCCTGTGCGTCATTTGGCTTTTCATTTTGCACCTCTCTGATAAAAATAAGATGCTGTAGGCGTTCTTCAATAGTTTCAATATGCCCAAGCATCATGGTGGCAGAGGTTACAAGTTTCATTTTATGGGCTGCACGCATTACATCTAACCATTCTTTAACGCTGCATTTATTTTTTGAAATAATAGAACGCACTCTATGCGAGAGTATTTCTGCTCCAGCACCTGGCAAACTATCTAAACCAGCAGCAACCAATGCTTGTAAACAAGCTTCGTAAGAAATACCTTCCTTTTTAGAAATATGCACAATTTCGGGTGGTCCCAATGCATGAAGTTTAATATTGGGATAATGTTTTTTAAGCGTTTTAAATAAATCTGTATAAAATTGCAAACCCAATTTTGGGTGCATTCCGCCTTGCAACAATAATTGGTCGCCACCCAATTTCAACATTTCATCAATCTTACGTTTGTATTCTTCAATATCAGTAATATAAGCTTCTTTGGAGTTGACTGAACGATAAAAATTGCAAAATTGACAACCCGAATTACAAACGTTGGTATAGTTTACATTGCGGTCGATAATCCAAGTAACTTTAGGCTGCGGATGCAATTGAAAACGAATATTGTTGGCTATTGCCATTAATTCGGGCAATGACAATTCGTGGTATAAATGAAGTCCTTCCTCTAATGTAAGAAATTCTAAATGGAAAGATTTTTCAATAAGTTGCTTGGTATTCATATATTCAGTTTATAAAGTTCATAAAGTTGTAAAGTTTGTAAAGTAAAAAGGCAAGCCTTACTTAATCCTAAGAGGTATAACGTTGGATTCGCAAAGTTCACATGATTATTTAGTTGATTTTTATAAAGCATCGTAAAAGTTTAAAAAAATTCGATTGTGTTTTTTCCTAAATTTGCAAATCTTTTTTATTCAAAAATAATACAAAAATGCAAACTATCGTAAAAAAATTAAAAACACCCAAAAATTTTAATGCATATATTTATCTTGTAAATAATTGCAAACAACTTTTGACATTAAAATTTTCGAAAGAAAATCTTGATTTTGTAAAATATCAGCATGATAAATTAGAAAAAGACTTAGTTATTATCCCTGAACTTAATACTTTGAGAATTGTTCAATTCTTTAAAAATGAAGGAGAATCATATAAAATTCATGAAAAATGTCGTAAAGCCGGCGACAAAATAACTACATTATTAAACGATAATAAAATAGATTCGGCATTAATAGTAGACATTTGCGAAAATCAATTTGCTGCATATAGTTTGGCAGAAGGTATGACATTGGGTAATTATCAATTTATCAAATACAAAACCGAGCAGAAACAGAATTCTTTACAAGAAATTTATATTAATTCGGAGCAAATTAATAAGTTGCAATACGAGCATTTAAACATACTCACCGATGCAGTTTATAAATGCCGTGATTTGGTAAACGAACCACTTACTTACCTTGATGCTGTTAGTTTTTCAGAAATTATCTCTGAAATGGCAAAAGAAGCCGATGTTAAAGTAGATGTTTTCAACAAAACCAAGATAGAATCATTGAAAATGGGCGGTTTGCTTGCAGT
>CAYTJB010000058.1:10481-13950 GCA_964437995.1 uncultured Bacteroides sp.
CTGAGTATTTGTTTTATTTATACTCGTGTGATAATTGGTTTTTCCACAGTCTTTACATTGCATTGCGACCACGATTCTTCATCATTTTTTTTAGCCATAGGAATAAGATAATAATAATAAATAAAGTAGATGTTTTCAATAAAACAAAAATAGAATCATTGAAAATGGGCGGTTTGCTTGCAGTAAATCGTGGAAGCCTCGACCCACCCACTTTTTCCGTGTTAGAATGGAAACCAATAGAACATAAAAATACCAAACCCTTCGTTTTTGTTGGCAAAGGTGTAGTTTACGATACAGGTGGTGTAAATATCAAGCCTGGCGAATCAATGCTTGATATGAAATGCGATATGGGTGGTGCTGCTGCTGTGGTTTGTGCTATTTATGCTATTGCCAAAGCAAAATTGCCAGTTCATGTAGTAGGATTGATACCCTCTACCGATAATCGCCCTGATGGAAATGCCTATGTACCAGGCGATGTAATTACCATGTTTACCGGGAAAACAGTAGAAATAATGAATACCGATGCCGAAGGCAGATTGATTTTAGCAGATGCTTTGGGTTATGCTTCAAAATACAAACCCGAATTAGTAATTGATTTGGCAACACTTACAGGAGCTGCAAGCAGAGCAATTGGACATTATGGAATAGTTGCTATGCAAGAAAATGCTGATAAAGAATTTGAAATTTTGAAGAATAGTGGACAGTATGTATATGAACGTTTAGCAGAATTTCCATTTTGGGAAGAATATGGCGAGCTAATTAAATCAGATGTGGCTGATATTAAAAATTTAGGTGGATCAGAAGCAGGAATGATTACTGCCGGAAAGTTTCTACAAGAATTTACCGATTATCCTTTTATCCATTTAGACATTGCTGGTCCTGTTTTTTTGGATAAAAAAGACAGTTATAGGGGTAAAGCTGCTACTGGTGTGGGTGTGAGGTTATTATTCGATTATATTTTAAACAAAATTTGATTTTTACAGAAGTTTGTAAAGTTCATAAAGTTCGTAAAGTTTATAAAGTAAAAAAATAAATATGATTTAAGTTAATAAATTAAAAATTTCCTATTAGCATGCAATAACTTAGTAACCAACAACTTAACAACTTAATAACCAATAACCAAAAAAATTAATTACTTTTGAATTTATTTTAAATGCTTTTTAAAGCATTTCTAACTTTTTAATATTGTGTATTATGACAAGAAATTTTGATAAAGACTATAAAATTAAATTAGGAATTACACATGGCGATGTAAATGGTATTGGCTACGAAATTATCATAAAAGCATTGGCTGACCAAAGATTTTTAGAATTTTGCACACCAGTTGTTTATGGTTCTTCAAAGGTGGCTTCTTTTTATAAAAAACTACTAAATTACAACGATTTTAATTTGAATTTAGTAAAAACTGCCGAAGTAGCAATTCAAAAGCGTGCCAATATTGTAAACGTAAACAACGATGAAATTAAAATTGAATTAGGCGAATCAACTGAATTGGCTGGTGTATTGGCAGCACAAGCTTTAGATATGGCTGTTGAAGACCTTAAAAAAGAGCAAATTGATGTATTGGTTACAGCACCTATCAACAAAAGCAATATTCAATCTCGGAGCTTTAATTTCCCTGGTCATACTGAATATTTAGCTGATAAATTTAAGGTTTCCGACAATTTAATGATTATGGTCAGCAATAATATACGCATTGGTGTAGTTACAGGGCATATTCCATTGAAAGATGTTGCAAACAAACTAAGTGTTGATTTAATTATGAGTAAAATCAGGATTATGAACCAATCCTTAATTCAGGATTTTGCCATAACGAAACCTAAAATTGCTGTATTGGCACTAAATCCACATGCCGGCGATAATGGCTTGTTAGGAAAAGAAGAACATGATATTATTATTCCGGCTGTTAAAAAAGCAATGGACGAAAAAATGTTAGTTTTTGGTCCTTACCCAGCTGATGGGTTTTTCGGTTCAGAGAATCTTAAAAACTTTGATGGAATTATTGCTATGTACCACGATCAAGGCTTAATTCCATTTAAATTGATGTCGTTTAAGGAAGGCGTTAACTTTACAGCAGGTTTGCCAATTGTACGAACTTCGCCCGCACATGGTACAGCTTACGAAATTGCCGGTAAAAACGAGGCTTCGCCCGAATCTTTACGTCAAGCAATTTATTTGGCTTGCGATATTTTTAAAAACCGAATAATGCACCAAGAATTAATTAAAAATCCTTTAAAAATTAGCAATATTACTGAAAGAGAAAGCTAAAAGAGTTGAAAGTTTATAAAACACCTTAATTACTTATAGTTGTAATACATATCTTGTCATTCCGAGTGAGCGAGGAATCTCATAAACAAATAAAACCTTAAAATCTGCGTTATCAGTATTCCTAATTATTAAATTATAAGTTGTAAAATAATAAAAATATGCCAATTAATAAAGAAGGTTTTCTTCTTACTGAAATAGCTAAAATTTGCAAAGGTGAGCTTGTCGGGAATTTAAAAAACAATTCAATTATCACAGACTTGCTTACAGACAGCCGTAATATTACATCTTTAGACAATTGTTTATTTTTTGCCTTACTTAGCAAGCGAAACGATGGTCATAAATACATTCCAGAGCTTTATCAAAAAGGAATGAGAAACTTTGTAATTTCAATCTTGCCCGATGATATTTCTATGTACCCAAAAGCAAGTTTTATTTTGGTAAAAGATACCCTAAAAGCATTGCAGGTATTAAGTACCAATCATCGAAAATTGTTTGATATTCCAGTAATTGGAATAACAGGAAGCAATGGCAAAACGATTGTTAAAGAATGGTTGTATCAGCTAATGTGCGACTATACAAAAATTGTAAGAAATCCCAAAAGCTATAACTCGCAAATTGGCGTTCCGCTTAGCGTTTGGCAAATGAAAACTGAGCATGAGTTGGCTATTTTTGAAGCCGGCATTTCCGAGCCTGACGAAATGGACAAATTACAGGCAATTATTCAGCCTACTATCGGTATATTTACCAATATTGGTCATGCACACGACGAAAATTTTATTCGTAAAGAACAAAAAATTGCTGAAAAATTAAAACTATTTACAGAAGTTAAAATACTGATTTACTGTTCAGATTATCTCGAAATAAAAGAGATTATCTTAAAATCAGAAATGTTGAGAAGCATTCCTTCTTTTTCGTGGAGCCGGAAATCTACTGCCGATTTAAGCATTCAGCTTGTTGAAAAAAACAGTAAAAAAACTACAATTACAGCTACTTACAAAAACGAACAAATTGCTATAGAGATTCCTTTTACCGATGAAGCTTCCATAGAAAACGCTATTCATTGCTGGGCTGTTTTGTTATATCTAAATTACTCCAATGATGTTATTTCGCAACGAATGAAGTTATTACATCCTATTGCCATGCGATTGGAGTTAAAAGAAGGCATCAATAACTGTTCCATCATCAACGATAGTTATAGCTC
>CAYTJB010000059.1:0-7528 GCA_964437995.1 uncultured Bacteroides sp.
AAACCATGACAATTATAGAAAAAATCCTATCTGCTCATTCCAACCAAAGTGTTGTGAAAGCAAATGATATTATTGATGTTTTTATTGATGCACGTGCTGCCCGCGATTTTGGAGGTGCTAACGTAGTAAAAAATATTGTTGATAACGGCTTAACAGTTGCCGATGCGTCAAAAACCTGTTTTACATTCGATTGTAATCCTGGTGGAAGTGACCAAAAATACGCTGCCAACCAACAGTATTGCCGTATGTATGCCCGCGAAAACGACATTGCCATTTACGATGTAGATGCCGGAATAGGGACACATATTGCCATTGATAAAGGCTTGGCTTACCCCGGAAGCACCTTTGTTTCTACCGATTCACATGCCAATATTATGGGTGCTATCGGTTGTTTCGGACAAGGTATGGGCGACCAAGACATTGCTGCTGCTTGGGCTAAAGGTTCGGTATGGTTTAAAGTACCGGAATCAGTAAAAATTACATTTAAAGGCAAACGTCCTGCCAATGTGAGTGCAAAGGATATTGCATTAAACCTTTTAAATGTCTTTGGTGCCAATAAACTCTTGAGCTATTCAGTAGAAATTTATGGTGAAGCTATTGATAAGCTTACGTTAGACGAACGCATTACCATTGCCTCAATGGCTACCGAAATGGGTGCTATCATTTTGATGTTTACACCTACCGAAGCTATTCTTGATGAATTGGCTAAGAAAACAGGTAAACGCTATCAAGCTGTAAAAGCTGACGCTGATGCTGTGTATGTTAATACTTTTGAACTCGATATTACTAAGTTTGTTCCTATGGTAGCAAAACCGGGGCATCCACACGATGATATTTCTGTAGAAACAGTAAAGAAAACAAAAATTGATTCAGCTTTTATTGGAAGTTGTACCAATGGACGTATGGAAGACTTACGCATTGCTGCAAAAATCCTTAAAGGACGTAAAGTAGCTCCCGGCGTGGTATTGAAAATAGTTCCTTCTACCGATAATATTTGGAATCAAGCCTTAGAAGAAGGCTTGATTAAGATATTTAAAGATGCTGGAGCTATGGTTTCTAATGCCGGTTGTGCCGGTTGTGCTGCCGGACAAGTAGGGCAAAACGGGCCAGAAGAAGTTACCATTAGTACAGGAAATCGTAATTTTGAAGGCAAACAAGGCAAAGGTTTTGTATATTTAGCATCGCCTGCTACAGTGGCAGCTTCGGCAGTTTCCGGTTATATTACCACCGCTGACGATTTGGCTACTCAACCTGCTTTGTTTGAGAAAAAAGGAAATACCAAAATAGTTGATAGTAAAAAAGGAATTGTAAAAACCGAAAAGAAAACAGAAGTAGAAGGCAGAGTTTGGTTTATCCAAAAAGATGATATTGATACCGATATGATTTATCACAATCGTTACCTAACTATTACCGATATTAAGGAAATGGGACAATATACTTTTGATAATCTAAAAGGTTACGAAGATTTCGCCAAAAAAGCAAAAGCTGGCGACATCATTGTTACTACCAAAAATTTTGGAGCAGGCAGTTCTCGTCAACAAGCAGTAGATTGCTTTACTTCTTTGGGCGTACAGTGCATCATTGCTGAATCTTATGGTGCTATTTACGAACGTAATGCCATTAATGCAGCAATGCCTATTCTCACTTATAAATCAGGAACAATGGAAGCCATTGAATTACAAGATGGTGATGCCATTCGTGTAAACTTTATTACAGGACAAATTACCAACTTACGCAACAACAAAACTGCCCAATTAAATGAGTTTTACGATGCACAGTTGAAAATATACCAAAACGGTGGATTACTTGGATAATTTGATGATGATTTGATGTGAAGATGTGGTAATGTGATGATTTTGTGATATGTGTTGAATCTGAGTTATTTATTTTGTCATCCCGAGCGATAGCGAGGAATCTCATAATCATACTAAAAGCGAGGTTTTCTCTGAGAAACCTCGCTTTTTTGGATTTTGACAAATTTAAAGTAAAAATATAATTTATTTATCTCAATTACGTTATAAAGCTTATTTTTGAGGAAGCTTTTTAACTTTATATGCTAAAAAGTTTAATTTTATGAAAAACTTATATTTATTATTAACGGTTGCTTTATCTGTATTCATACATTGTATTGGCTATGGTCAGAGTACGATTAAAAAAGAAACTGTACTCGACAGTATTCCGCATGTTGAAGATAGTATTACATACAATGTTCCTAAGCTTCTAAGGCTTTGTGATGCAATGAAAATTGAAAAAAAATATGTCAACATTGGCGATTGCAAATTGTATTGTGAAGTTGAAGGAAAAGGAATACCTTTGGTAGTAATTAATGGTGGTCCGGGTGGCACACATCATTATTTTCATACTTGGTTTTCTATGGCAAAAAAGTATTGCAAAGTAATATATTACGACCAGCGAGGTTGTGGGTTATCTGATTTTAACCCAAGTGATGGCTATACTTTTAAGCAAGCTATTGATGATTTGGAAAAACTGAAATTAAAGTTGGGTATTGATAAGTGGATTGTTTGCGGTTATTCGTATGGAGGAGCACTTGCACAGTATTATACAGTGAGTTATCCAGAAAGCGTATTAGGTATGGTGTTAATTGGTTCAAAGCCTTTATTACATGATGAAAAAATTAATAGGTCGCGCCAATCACATTATATCACTAAACAAGAAAGTAAGAAAATAGAAGAAATATACGAGTTGTATGAATCAGAAAAGCTGACCGATTTGCAATTTCTTTACAATAAAGACCTCAATGGTGATTGGAAACGACAGGATTATTACAAACCAACAAAAGATGAGATGATTAGGAGTGCTTTATACGAATGGGTAAATGATGAAAGTTTTAATTCCTCTATGTCTGTTGATTGTAATAAATATGATTTAAAAAACGTTTTTGATGCTTGTCCTATACCAACACTTATTTTTGAGGGAAAGTATGATTTTACGTGGTCATCTGAAAAGGCAATTATATTTAAGAATAATCACCCAAATGCAAAACTTATATTCTGTGAAAAATCAGGGCATAGTGTTTATAAAGATGAGCCTGAAATATTTTTTAAAGAACTTGAAACATTTGCTAAATCAATAAAACCTATTACAAAAATAAAAATTAAAGATTGGAAAATGCAAACGAGTATTTTATTAGCTAAACAAACAGGACTTATTAATAACGATAAATTATTTATAAATAAAATTAAAAGAGAAGGGATACAAGAAGCAAAGCAATATTATTATAAATTTAAAAATAAAAATCCTGAAAAGAACTTGTTTTTTGAAGAATCTATAAATTCGCTTGGTTATCATTATCTTAATAAAGGAGAAGTTGATAATGCAATTGAAATATTCTTGTTAAATGCTGAGGCGTTTTCAACTTCATCCAATGTTTTTGACAGTTTGGGCGAAGCATATTTAGCAAAAGGAGATAAAAAGGAAGCAAAAAAGAATTACTTAAAATCTGTTGAGCTTAACCCTAATAATGCTAATGGAAAGAAAGTCCTTAAAGCCTTAGATGCAGAATAATATCATATCAGTATTATATCAAAACTTAAAGAGCAGATAAACAATATATTGTTTATCTGCTCTTTAAGTTTTATTTCTGTTCTTTATGCTTCTGTTCTATCCACCATACCTCCAGCAGCATATTCGCCAGAATCTAATTTTAATTTAATTTTTTCAAAAGCATCTAAAGTATAATTAACATCTTCTATGGTATGAACTGCCGTAGGAATCAAACGAATCATAATGCTTCCTTTTGGTATTACGGGATATGCTACGATAGAACAGAAAATATTGTAGTTTTCTCGCAAATCAAAGGTTGATTGAGTAGCTTCGGGAACACTACCCGATAAAAATACAGGAGTAACAGGTGATTGAGTATTTCCAATATTAAAACCTCTTTCTTTTAAACCATTTTGTAGAGCATGAACTATCGTCCATAATTTATCTTTCAATTCGGGGCGTGTACGAATTAATTCTAATCTTTTTAACGAACCTATAACCAAAGGCATAGGTAGCGATTTGGCATAAATTTGCGAACGCAAGTTATACATAAAATATCTTACGATTTCTTCTTCAGCAGCTACAAATGCTCCAATTCCAGCCATTGATTTTGCAAAAGTTGCAAAGTAAACATCTATTCCGTCTTGTACGCCTTGTTCTTCGCCAGTGCCTGCACCTGTTTTGCCCATTGTTCCAAAACCATGTGCATCATCCACTAACAAACGAAAATTGTATTTCTTTTTCATTTCTACAATGGCTTTCAAATTGCCCATATCGCCACTCATTCCAAAAACGCCTTCGGTAATTACTAAAATGCCACCACCAGTAGTTTTAACATGCTTTGTAGCTCGTTCTAATTGTTTTTCGCAACTTTCCATATTATTATGCGGAAAAACAAAACGTTTACCAATATGCAAACGCATTCCATCAATAATGCAAGCATGTGCTTCGGAATCGTAAACAATAGCATCATTGCGATCGACCAAGGTATCAATAATAGAAACCATACCCTGATAGCCAAAATTTAGTAAATAAGAAGCCTCTTTCCCAACAAAATCAGCCAATTCTCTTTCCAATTGTTCATGATATTTTGTTTGTCCCGACATCATACGAGCACCCATAGGAGCTGCCAATCCCCAATCCTTTGCTGCTTGTGCATCTGCTTCTCTTACTTCGGGCATATTGGCTAAGCCTAAGTAGTTGTTCAAACTCCAAATTAATCTTTCTTTTCCACGAAAGTTCATTCTTGTTGAGATTTCACCTTCCAATTTTGGAAACATATAATATCCGTGTGCTTGCTTAGCGTATTGACCCAAAGGGCCAAAATTCTTTTTTATTTTATCGAAAATATCCACTGTTTTATTGTTATTAGTTGTTTCTGATTTTTTTGCAAAGTTATCATTTATTAAAAAAACAATCAAATTTAATCTGCATTTGATTGCAAATAAATAATATTAAAACATAGACTGATTGGATTCAAGAAGGATGGAATTATCCTGTTTTTTCAACGCTATCGCCGATTACGTCAAAAATATTTATTTGATTTTTACTAACAGGTTCAGGTAGTTTTAAATCGCCAAAACGTTTTATGTAATCGCGTAAGGCATTTTTTATCAGTTTGTTAGCTGTTGTTTTTCTTACTGTACAAAAAAGTTCAATTTTTTCTTTTTCGGGCTTTGATAATCTTAACTCAAACTTAAAATACTTAATTTTTTTTCTTTTTGTTTTTTTCTTTTTTGCTACAGCCATAATTAATAAGATGCTATGTTAAAAAACAAGATTATAATAATTGTTTTCAAATGTAAGCCTATTTTAAAAACAAATTGTATTTTTACAAAGAAATTAATTCACAATTGCTATGTTGATAAGTATTAATACTATTCCCAAAATAAAACATTGTAAATCAGGTAATTTCTTTTTAATTGCAGGTCCATGTGTAATTGAAAATGAAAAAATGCCTTACGAAATTGCAGAAACTATTCTCGAAATAACTAATAAATTTCAAATTCCTTTTGTTTTTAAAGCATCGTATCGCAAAGCAAACCGTTCAAAAATGGATTCGTTTACAGGTATTGGCGATTTAAAAGGCTTGGAAATATTGAAAGATATTGGTAAAAAATACGATATTCCAGTAATTACGGATGTACACACCGCAGAAGAAGCAGTGTTAGCGGCTCAATATGTTGATATATTGCAAATTCCTGCGTTTTTGTGCAGGCAAACCGATTTACTGATTGCTGCTGCAAAAACAGGCAAAGTAGTTAATATTAAAAAAGGGCAGTTTCTTGCAGCTTCATCTATGAAATTTGCGGTTGACAAGGTAAGAGAATCAGGCAATCAAAATATTATGCTTACCGAGCGAGGCAGTATGTTTGGCTATCAGGATTTAATAGTTGATTTTAGAGGCATTGTAGAAATGCAAAAAAATAAAGTACCTGTTGTTGTTGATATTACACATTCGTTGCAGCAACCTAACCAATCAACTGGTGTAACGGGCGGACAACCCGAAATGATTGCTACTATTGCAAAAGCTGCAATTGCATGCGGTGCTGATGGTATATTTGTTGAAACGCATCCTAATCCTTCTATAGCCAAATCTGATGGCGCAAATATGCTTCCTTTAAATCAATTAGAAGAATTGTTGGCGACTTTAGTAAAAATCAGAAAAGCTGTAAAATGTTAACAATCAATGTTTTATTTAATGAGATTCCTCGCTATCACTCGGAATGATAGGATAACTTGAACTACAAAATGGCTTATTGTAATAAACTTTTAACGTTAAGAACTTTACAAACTTTCAACTCATTTCATTCTTATTTGCCTTATTGCTCCCGTATTTTTATCGAATTGTAAAAAAGAATTGTTTACCGGCAATGAAATAATTATGCCCAATTGAGCTATTAATTGCTTAGAAGTTTGTAATATGTTGTTATTGTGTATAATATTAACATCAGCATAAGCCGGCATGCGGTAATAAAAACCGTGTTTCCCTTTTTGAAGTTTCTTCTTTTCGTTGTTGTATTGATTTATGGAATTTGTTAAATTTTTATCAATCAACTCAATATAAATGTTTTCGCCTTTCGGATTAGATTTATCTAACATTCCTTTTTCGGGCGAAAATTTACAAAGTATTGCTTTTGTCATATTTGTATTGGTATCTTTTTCGGGAAGCTAAATATAACTATATGTTAATGTATGATTTAAGGTAATTCCGCTAAATAGTTTCATGTATTCTTTTTCAAGATTTTGTAATTCGGCGTACATAAATTCAATACTTTTTTTGTCGTTAACTTCTAAATCGCCATTTAATAAATTAAAGCGATTTTCTCTCATTTTAGAAATTAAATCGAAAATTTCCTTTACCTTTTGTTCGGTAGGTTTTTCCACCATATATGTTTGCAAGGTTTTTGCAAAAACGAATGAGCTATCTGTTTTTATTTTTTCGTAAATGGTATCTGTTTTTTCGTACAAGTTTAAATCGGCAAACATTTTGAACACTTCGGGATATTCGGTTCTTGTATTATCAGGAATTGTATCAATATTTAATTCACTTCCTTTTTTTACAAAAGTGTTTTTTGGATGATTTACAGTTTCTATTAAACCCAAATGGCTTACAATCATACCTAATTTACTGTCGTTGGTTTCTACGAAATAATATTGTGAAGAATCAGGCTCTGAATAGGTTTCTATTTTTATATCTTTAATTTTATATTCTGTTGAATTTTGAGTAATTACATTGTTCAACCCAAAATATTTTTTAGCATAATCGCAGTAAGGTCCTTTCACATTTTCTTGCTGATTAACGGTAAAATCAACTTTTACAAATGTTTTAGGCAATGCGTAGTAAAATCCACTTTTTTTGCTTGGAACGACATCTTTTGTTACATGAATTACCTGATAATTGCTTTTGCACGAAAAAAGCAAAACTGCAACAAAAAACAAGGTGTATAATATTTTTTTTGACTGTAACATATTTAAAACTATTTGGTATTTAATAAATTGAAAAAATATTTATTCTTCTATT
>CAYTJB010000059.1:7538-8798 GCA_964437995.1 uncultured Bacteroides sp.
ATATCTATTTTCAAAGGGATATACAAATTATGTATTTATTCTTCTATTTCTTTTTCGTCCTCGTAATTAAATTCAACTTTACTTTGCAAAACTATTTCGTCAAGAATATTATTAAGGTAACCTTGTTTGACAGCATCATTAAATCTTTTGTTAAGTGTTGGTATGTTTACAATTTCTTCAATGCAATCCATATACTTTTCAACAATAGCTTTTATTGAATAAGTTTTACTTGCATTTTCTTGAATTTTATTTTTGATATCAATAATATTCTCAATTGATTTTATAACAAATGTTATTGGATATTTTTGAATTTTATCAATGTCGAGAAAATATTTTTTAAAGTCTAATGTTTCTGTTACTTGAAAAAACCTACCAAGCGGTTTCATTACAAAATCAATACCTCCGTCATTGGCATTTGTCCTTCCTGTTTTGTATAATTTTAGGGGTTCTATATTGAGTTTTTCCATTTCAAATCCCCAAATTATTGTTTGCTCATGGTAATAATATTTGAGAATAGAATAACTTACAATTTCAAAAAGTCGTGCATCTACATTTGGGGCAAGCAAACTAATAATGAATTCTTCAACTTTTTTTGGTGTTGTTTTACCAATTACTTGTAATTTTTCACATGATTTTACAAAACGTTGAAACGCATCTTGCTTTGTTTTTACATATTCATCAATAATTTCAATGATAGATTCTGCAAGATTGAAAATAGTTTTGCCAACTTTCACTCTTAGCAAATTTTCATTTATCCAATAACGTTTGGTTTCAAGGTTGCGAAGAATAGGAATATATTCAGAACTTGGAAAATATTTTTGAAATTCTGAATTCATTCGGTTGTTTAAAGCATGATTTTGCAAACTTCCGCCAAAAGGCAACTCTCTTTGCCTTGCAAAAAGTTTATTAAATAATGCTCCTTCATATTTTGAGTAATCTCCTTTTTTTGTGTAGTTATTTGCGATATAATCTTCAATAATAACATAAATTGCATACAAATTGGCAAAGCTCGAACGAGCTTTTGAACCTTTATTAGCTGAACGTGTTTTTTCGTTAATATATTGAATTAACTGACTTTTCTCGAATATTTCATCAGCATTCTTTTTAAAATGCTTTTGTAAAACAAATTTAATGTTTGCTGTGAATAGGTGTTCCATAGGGTTCTTCAAATAAATTTAAATTATAAAAATTTGCTTTTTTCTCTGTTTCAAAACTACGAATTTCCTTTTCTAATTTCTTACCTTTAAATTCTTTTGCTAA
>CAYTJB010000059.1:8808-9662 GCA_964437995.1 uncultured Bacteroides sp.
TTGCTAATTGCAATCTGCGTAAGCCAATTTTAACATATTCGTCTTGCAACTCAATACCGATGGAATTCCTGTCAAGTTCTTTTGCAACAAAACATGTAGTGAATGTTCCTGAAAATGGGTCTATTACTAAATCTCCAATATTGGAACTTGCTTTGATAATTCTTTCAAGTAATGCTATTGGCTTCTGTGTTGGGTGATTCTCATATTCATCCATCCTGTAACGAACTCTTGCAAATTCCCAAACATTACCCGGAACTTTTTCTGAATTATAAATTGTCGGAATTGCTTTACGATAATCAATAAGTTTTCTTTTAGCTCCTGTTTTTGCTTCAACTAAAATATCGCTTGTGTTAAATGTATAATTGTTTTTGTCTTTTACACAAAAAAGAATGGGTTCATACATTGAACCGTAATATTTTTTTGCTTGAACACCTGAACTATCATAGTACCAAACAATTCTTGAAAGAATATCAAGTTTTTCTCTAAGATAAATATCAAAAAAAGGCATAAATTGGGTTGCTGTCATTACATAAAAACTTCCATTTGGTTTAAGTTTTTGTATGCACAAATCAAGCCAAACATAGCACCAATTCAAATAGTCTTTTTCTGTTGCCCATTTTTCTTTATGTCCATTAAAGCTTTTTCCAATATTATAAGGTGGATCTGCAAAAATCAAATCTACAGAATTATCAGGTAATTCTTTTAGTGCCTCAAGAGCATCTCCATGAATTATTTTATGTTTATCGTTTCCAAAAATTTCCATTTGTTTGCTTTGCTAATTCACAAATTTACAAAAAAACCTGTAGTTCATTTCTCTTTTTTTTACAAAAGTACAATAATTTAGTGCTTTTATG
>CAYTJB010000059.1:9672-13772 GCA_964437995.1 uncultured Bacteroides sp.
GCTGATCCCGAAGTTTAGGGAGAAGCATCTCATTAAAGTATTTTGTTAAGATTCCTCGCTATCACTCGGAATGACAAAAAGAATGCATCACAAAACAAAAAATCCAATCATTATTTCTTTTTTACAAAAGTATAATAATTTAGTGCTTTTATGCCTTATTGGCAAAACTTAATCTTTTTTCCTTGCCAGCCAAAGTCCGATAAAAGTAATTAAACCGTTGACGATTAGCAATTCAAAACCAAATTTATAGCCGTTTAATAAATAAATGCTGTTATCGCTTAATAGATAGCACAACATAGGCGAAATAATTGCTATAATTGGTACCCAATTGTCTCTTACTTTCAGCTTAGTAAACAAGCCAAAAGCATATAAACCTAATAAAGGGCCATAAGTATAACCCGCAACAGTAAACAATTTATCAATAACAGCTCGGTCGTTAATAGCCCTAAATATAACAATTACAATTAACAGCAGCAATGCAAACCCTATATGAACAAGATATCGGGTATTGGTTTTTTGCTTTTCGCTTAGGGTTTTGTTTTTGTTTAACCCCAAAAAATCAATACAAAAAGAAGTGGTTAGGGATGTTAAAGCACCATCGGCACTTGGGTAAGCGGCTGAAATAAGTCCGATAACAAATACCAAACCCGCTATAGGTCCTAAAAATTTAATGGAAATGATTGAAAACAAATCATCGGTACGTTCGGGCATTGCTATTCCTTTGGTATTGGCATAAATTAGCAAAATAGCACCTAAAAATAAAAACAGCATATTTACAAAAACCAACACCATGCTAAAGCTGAGCATATTCTTTTTGGCATCTTTTAAATTGCGACAACTGAGGTTTTTCTGCATCATTTCCTGATCTAAGCCTGTCATTACTATGGTAATAAACATTCCGCTAAAAAATTGCTTGATGAAATGCCTTTTATCAGTCCAATCGGTAACTATAACTCTTGAATAATCAGCATCCAACACCCTGTGCACCATATCGCCAAAACCAACATTTAATTCCCGCAAAATAAATACAATAGTTAAAACCAAAGCACCCAGCATAAATGTAGTTTGCAGCGTATCAGTCCAGATAATAGTTTTTATACCACCTTTAAACGTATAAAGAATAATGAGTAAAATAAACAAACTTACCGTAAATCCAAAGGGAATGTTCCATGCATCGAAAATAAAAACCTGCAACACGTTTACCACCAAAAACATTCGGAACGAAGCACCTATAACCCGCGACAAAATAAAAAAGAAAGCACCGGTTTTATACGACCAAAAACCAAATCGCTGTTCGAGATAAGTATAAATAGACGTAAGGTTTAGCCTGTAGTACATAGGCATCAGCACATTGGCAATAATGATATAACCGACTAAGTAGCCAAATACTACCATCATGTAGGTAAACTGCGTATCTTTTACCCATCCAGGAACCGACATAAATGTTACTCCCGAAAGCGAAGCACCTATCATACCATAAGCCACTACATACCATGGCGACACTTTGTTTCCGATATAAAAAGCCTGATTATCGGCTTTGCGGGCAGTTAGCCAAGTGATAACAAATAACAATAGGGTATAGGCTAAAAAACTGAAAAGTATTAATTGAGGTGTCAATATGTATAAATTTAGCGTTAAAAATTGTACTTTTGTGCAAGCAAAGATAAAAAAAGTAATTTAGTTATTGGTTATTAGTTATTAGTTATTGCTGCCGTTGTGCTAATTTATTTGTATTCAATTTTGTGTCTTTGTGTCTTAGTGGCTAATATTTAACTCTTTTAAACGTGGATAATTTTCCTTCAAAATTGGTAGAAAACGCTGTGAACGAACTTTCGCGATTGCCTGGAATTGGCAAAAAAACAGCTTTGCGATTGGCTTTACATCTTTTAAAACAAGACGAAACAGCAGTTGAAAACTTTGGTAATTCGGTAATTAAAATGCGAAAAGAATGCAAGTTTTGCTCACACTGCCATAATATTTCCGATAACGATGTGTGCGAAATATGTAATAATCAAAAGCGAAACCACTCTTTTATTTGTGTGGTAGAAGATGTAAGAGATGTAATGGCTATAGAGAATACATCGCAGTTTAATGGCGTTTATCATGTATTGGGAGGCATTATTTCTCCTATTGAAGGTATTAGTCCTTCTGATTTAACGATTCATAGCTTAGTCGAAAAAGTAGCATTAGGAGGTATTACCGAAATTGTTATGGCATTGCCTGCCACCATTGAAGGCGATACCACCGTTTTTTACATTTCTAAACAACTAAAATCTTACAACATACCTATTACTACCATTGCAAGAGGCATAGCCGTGGGCGACGATTTGGAATATACCGACGAAATTACATTGGGAAGATCTATTATTAATAGAACACCTTATATTTTTAGTTCATAAATTTTTAAGTGCCTTGAATACTTAGAGTACTTGGAGTACTTAAAGTTAAAAGTACTGTATTCGTAATTTTTAATTCGTAATTGATAATAACATGGAACTGAAATCAGGAAATATATTGCTTCGTAATTTTAAAGAAACAGACGTTGCCCTAATGACTGAACTTGCGAATAACAGAAATATAAGCCGAAACTTACGGGATGCTTTTCCTTATCCTTACACAAAAGAAGATGCCGAAAAGTTTATACAAACCTTTATAAACCAAAACCCTGTAACTGTATTTGCTATTGAGTACCAAGGCGAATATGTGGGAAATATTGGTTTGATGGTAGGGCAGGACGTTTACCGAAAATCTGCCGAAATAGGCTATTTTATTGGAGAACCTTATTGGAATAAAGGCATTGTAACCACAGCTGTTAACCTTATAACAGATTATGGCTTTAAGTGCTTGGATATTGTAAGAATACACACCGGTGTTTTTGAATACAACACCGCCTCGCAACGTGTATTAGAAAAATGTGGTTTTGAAAAAGAAGGCATTTTTAAAAAATCTATTTGTAAGGATAATAAGATTTGGAACGAAATAAGGTATGCAAAGGTTGTTTGATAATGTTAATTCTTTAAAAATCATTTGCCAACAAAACAGATTCACAAGACAAATAAACGCTAATTTTCCATACTTAAATTAAGAAGTTTGTAAAAAATAAAATAGTATCTTTGCTAAAATAAATATGGCTTATGTCATACATATCCACCCAAATTAGCATGCTTTGTATGAGTTTGTCATACATATAAAAGAGTTACCATGCATTTTAAAACAGCAATCTACTACGAAAGATGAATGATATTATTAACAAAATAAGAAATCAACTTGAAGAAAGCATTGACGTCAAGACAAAAGAAAAAAGTCAAGGATTCTTTAAAGAAAAGATTGAGTTTTATGGAGTAAAAGTACTTGTTGTTAACAAAATCAGTAAGGATAGTTTTAAGGAAATAGAAGCATTTGATAAAGCAGAAATTTTTAGACTAATTGAAATTCTTTGGCAATCTGGAAAACTTGAAGAATCATTCATTGCATGCAATTGGACTTATTCACTTCGAAAAAGCTTTCAACCAAAGGATTTTGAAATATTCAAAAATTGGATTGAATTGTACATTAATAATTGGGCATCTTGTGATACATTTTGCAATCATTCAGTAGGTGAATTCATTCAAATGTACCCCGACTTCTTAATGGAACTAAAAAAGTTTACAAAATCGAAAAACAGATGGATGAGAAGGGCTTCCGCTGTTTCTTTAATAATACCTGCTAGAAAAGGGTTATTTTTGGACACAATTTTTGAAATTGCAGATAATCTGTTACTTGACAAAGACGATTTAGTGCAAAAAGGCTACGGTTGGATGTTAAAAGCCGCAAGTGAATCACATCAACAAGAAGTGTTTGATTATGTTATGAAAAACAAATTTAAAATGCCACGCACGGCTCTACGCTATGCCATTGAAAAAATGCCGAAAAATCTTATGATTATAGCAATGGAAAAGTAATTTAATTAAAAAATTATAATTATAAAAGTTGTGATATGGAGGATATTGAAATTATCGATCTTACCCCAGAAAACATTGCAAAGTATGGTGTTTGTGGTTATAAAGATGCAAATAAGCATGTTGAATTGAGAAAAAAAATTGAATGGGTTTGTGAATACT
>CAYTJB010000060.1:0-11003 GCA_964437995.1 uncultured Bacteroides sp.
CTAAGTGTCCTTAGTGTCTTAGTGGTAAAATATTTTTTTAACTTTCAACATTATTTTAAAACATAACCAAAAATAATTAGGAATTTAGAATTAGGAATTAGGAAAAAAAGAGCAAGCATTAGCGGAAATTAGCGAACAGAAAACCTTTGCGGTTAAAAAAAACGAATGGCTTTTAGTAAGTATAGAACCTTGTATTTTTAAATGTCTTTAATAATAACAACCTTGTATTTTTAAATTTTAAATTATGATTATATGTTTTATTCAAATAAATAGTAGTATATTTGCATAAAAAAACATGCAACGAATAATTACAAAAAAATTGTTAGAATGGAAAGACCAAAATGGTCGAAAACCATTAATAGTAAGAGGAGCAAGACAAGTAGGTAAGTCATACACTATTACCGATTTTGGCAAACAATATTTTGAAGGAGAAGTCCATGTTATTAATTTTGAAAAACGCCCAATAGGTTTTATCCAAATACACACAATCGAAAGGGAATTTATAGTTGATGAAAATCTTGAAAATTGGAAAAGTATTTTTGATAAGGATTTAGAAACAAACAGAATCATTTCCGAATTAGAAATTTTAATAAATAAACGTATCAAAATAGGGAAAGACCTTCTTTTTTTTGATGAAATTCAAGAATGCCCAAAAGCAATTTTATCATTTCGCTACTTTTACGAACAGATGCCCGAACTTCATATTATTGGAGCAGGTTCATTGCTTGAGTTTGCCTTGCAAGACATTTCATTTCCAGTTGGACGTGTAAAATTGCTCAATATGAATCCAATGAATTTTTATGAATTTCTTTTAGCAACGAAAAAAGAAATTTTAGCCGAAATAATATTAAAATATCCTATTGAATTACCAGAAAGCACACATAATGTTTTGTTAGATGAAATAAAAAAATATTTTTTTATAGGCGGCATGCCCGAATGTATTAATAAATATGTAGATACCGGACATTTAATTGATGTGTTTGATATTCAATTAGATTTACTTACTACATTTCGTCAAGATTTTTCAAAATACGCAACATACTCAGACAAAAGATGTTTAAATGCTGTGTTGGATGCTATTTCAAAAAATATAGGACATCAAATTAAATATTCGCATTTAGCAAACGGTTTTACAAATCCTACCATAAAAAAAGCATTTGAACTTTTAGAAACAGCACGTTTATTTAAGAAAGTTTGCTCATCAACTCCCGAAGGTATTCCTTTGGGAGCAAACAAATCGGAAAAAACTTTTAAAGCAATAATGCTTGACATTGGTTTACTATCTCGCTTAAGTGGCTTATCTATTTCAACCGAATTTAACAAGTTCGATTTATTGTCAATATACAGAGGAGCTATGGCTGAACAATTTGTGGGACAAGAACTTATTTCGGCAGGACATACCGACTTGCACTATTGGAACAGACAAGCCAAAAGCAGTACAGCCGAAATAGATTTTTTAATTGAAAAACAGAATGAAATCATTCCAATTGAAGTAAAAAGTGGTGTTAGTGGAAGTTTGAAAAGTATGCATCTTTTATTAAACACCTATCAAAATGTTAAAAAAGGATTTGTTTTTTCGGAAGCAAAATATGGAAATATAACATCGCAAAAACTTATTTTCATGCCCATGTATTATGTATATGCTTCAGCATTAGATTAGGAATTAAAAAAAGACGAAAAGAGCGAAAGGGCGAAGAGGCGAAAAAAAGAAAATATTAGCAAAAAAATCTGCGAGAAATCTGCGTTAAATATTTGCGTCCCGAAACTTCGGGATGCGAGAAAAAAAAGAATGTCATCGAATTTAACGAATTATACGAAAAAGTTTTTACCACTAAGACACTAAGCACACCAAGGTTCACTAAGAAAATATTTAAACTTAAAAAAATGTCATTACAAACATAAAGTCATACGAATAAATGTAATACTTAACATAAAGTCATACGAATAAATGTTTTTTATTTAACTATAAGAAACAATTTTTTGTATCTTTGTCGAAAATAGAAACATTATGCAACGATTTCAATTTGAGAAACTAATTAATTGGAAAAAATCAACGACACGAAAACCATTGATTATACGAGGGGCAAGACAAGTAGGAAAAACATGGCTGATGAAAGAATTCGGTCAACGAGAATACAGTCAAACAGCTTATGTAAATTTTGAAAGTTCAAAATCATTAAAAAAATTGTTTGCTAACGATTTTGATATTCAGAGAATAATTACTGCCATTCAAATTGAAACTAATCTGCAAATTAATCCTGAAAATACACTTATTATTTTCGATGAAATACAGGAATGTGAGGGTGCAATTACAGCATTAAAATACTTTTTTGAAAACGCACCTCAATATCATATAGTTGCAGCAGGTTCGTTGTTAGGTGTTGCGTTACATCAGCATATTTCGTTTCCTGTTGGGAAAGTAGATTTTTTAGACCTTTATCCTTTAAATTTTGGCGAATTTTTGTTAGCACTTAACAAAAAATCATTATATGAGTTATTATTAAGTCGCGACTGGACATTGATTACAAGTTTTAAATTGAAATATATAGAACTATTACGTCAATATTATTTTATTGGTGGAATGCCGGAAGCTGTTTATTCTTTTTCTATTGAAAATGACTTTAAAAAGATAAGAAATATACAAACACAAATATTAAATGCTTACGATCAAGATTTTTCGAAACATGCTCCCCACGAAATAGTTCCAAGAATTAGAATGATTTGGCAATCAATACCTTCGCAATTGACTAAAGAGAATAAAAAGTTTGTTTACGGACAACTTAAACATGGAGCAAGGGCAAAAGATTTTGAAATAGCAATGGCATGGCTTATCGACTCAGGCTTGATATACAAAGTAAACAGAATTTCAAAACCAGCATTACCTTTGATAGCTTACATGGATATTTCTGCATTCAAATTATATTTTTTAGACGTAGGATTACTTGGTGCTTTGGGTAATATCGACATTAAAACGCTTATAGATGGAAATATTGTATTTCAAGAATTTAAAGGTGCAATGACAGAACAATATGTTTTACAGCAATTAAAAGCTTGTAAAGAACTTCCAATTTACTATTGGTCAACAGAGAAATCAACTGCCGAAATTGATTTTCTGGTTCAATTCGCCGAGAATATTATTCCTATTGAGGTAAAAGCAGAAGAAAATTTGCAAGCAAAGAGTTTGAAATCATTTCAGCAACAATATAAGCCATCGGTATCAATCAGAACCTCTATGTCTGATTACCGAATAGACAATTGGCTAAGAAATGTACCGCTTTATGCTATTGGGAATTATTGGGAATAAAAAATGAAAAAACAGCCACTAATTTCTCTAATTTGCACGAATGAAATCTGTGTTAATCAGTTCAATCAGTGTTATTTGTATTCTAATAAGAAGCAGTTAGCTATTAGCTTTCAGTAAAAAAAATCTTTGCGGTTTCTTTGCGTAGTTTGCGGTTGAAAAATAATTAGGAATTAGAAAAAAAAAGAGCAAGCATTAGCGGAATTAGCGGACAGAAATATGCGAGAAAAAAAACGAGTCAATAATTTCAGGATTTCTTAAATTTTATATTATTATCTCTGCAAATAAGTTAAAAATGTTTAATTTTGACACGCAAACCAAAAGAGCGAAACACTATGAAAATTAAAAATAACATCCCCAATTTCATTACCTTACTCAACTTATTTTGTGGTTGTTTGGCAATAGTTGCTGCTTTTAAAACAGATTTAGTAATAGCATCTTTTTTAGTTTTTGCTGGGGCTGTCTTTGATTATTTAGATGGCACTGCAGCTCGATTATTAAAAGCAAAATCTGAAATTGGAAAAGAATTAGATTCATTGGCTGATGTGGTTACATTTGGTGTTGTACCTTCTATTATTGCTTTCCAATTGCTAAATGCAAGTGCAATTACTTATTCATTATTTACAGATTATACTTTTTTATTATACATTCCTTTTCTAATAGCCTTATTATCAGCAGTTCGTTTGGCTAAATTTAATCTTGATACTCGACAAACAATTTCGTTTTTGGGTTTGCCTACACCTGCCAATGCAATTTTTTGGGCTTCGGCACCTATTATTATTTATTATCAAGAAAGTATAAACGTAGAAGCATTTCAATCCTTACATGTTTTTATAGCCAATTTATTTCAAAACCCATACTTTATTCTTTCGTTCACGATAATAACGTCAGTTTTGCTAATCGTAGAACTTCCTCTTTTTTCGCTCAAATTTACTGATTTAAAATGGAGAAACAATAAAATTAGAATCATTTTTCTGATTACTTCTTTACTTTTACTTTTATTTTTTAATGTAGTTGCATTGCCTATTATTATTATTATGTACATTATTTTTTCAATAATACATCACTATTTCTTGTAAATTATTAATTCAACATAAATATATTCGAATATGAATTTTAGAGCAGAAATTGACGTAATGCCATTAAAAGCATTGTTAGACCCACAAGGAAAAGCAGTTACCTCAAGTATGAAAAACTTAGGTTTACCCACTGTTACCAATGTTCGCATAGGCAAACATATTACTATGGAAGTAGAAGCCGAAAACAAAGAAGCAGCAAGCAAAATGGTAGAAAAAGCTTGTAAAGACTTGCTCCACAATCCTATAATGGAAGGTTTTGAATTTCGTATGGAAGAAATGTAATTGTATCACTACTAACCGACTAAAATAAACGAATCATTTAAAAATCTTACGGCAAGTAATATATATGTGGGTTTCGCCCTTACAGGGCTTAAAATTTTTGAGTATGTCTTTTTTTACCATAATATCGTTCCTACGGAACTATTTTTCAGCAACGTAGTTGCAAAACTTTGGTAACGAAATGCATAAAAAAATCTTAATAAAGTGTCGTAGACACGAAACAAAGACTTTTAAAATTAGTTTGTTAGTAGTGCAACTTTATATTTCTTAAAAATTTGCCTTAACATTTTTTTAACTCCCTATTTTTTAATAAAATACATTCTTATTTAAATGTTTTCTTAATTTTGCGTATAAATATTTATAAATATGAGTATACATAAAATAATTCGTCGAAAAAGTATATATAGTATTTTCTTACTATCATTGTTTTTCTTTTCATTTAATGGGTTTTCGCAAATTAAAAGTCCTGTAAAATGGTCGTATTCTGTAAACCAAATCAATAGCAATACCGCCGAACTTGTTTTTACAGCCAAAATCGACAAAGGCTGGCATTTATATTCGCAATACATGGAAGAAGGTGGACCCATTGTTACTTCCTTTGTATTTAACAAAACTAAAGCGTACAAGCTTGATGGCAAAACCACTGAGCCTAAGCCAAATGCAGAATATGATGAAATGTTTAAAATGACGGTTAAGTATTTTAACAATCAAGCTATTTTTAAACAAAAAATAAAAATATTAAGCAATAAAGATTTTACGGTAAAAGGTAATTTTGAATACATGGTTTGTAATGATGGAAGCTGTATTCCATTTCAAGACAATCCCTTTGAGTTTAAAGTAAAAGGCAATCCTAATTCTGAAGCATTAGCAACAACAAGCGATACCATAACCAAAGTTTCTGAAATTGCTAATCAAGACAATACTTTAGATTCAGCTAAATTAAAAACAGATACAACGAAAATTGCAGCTACTGATATTAAAACTTCAAATACAAGCGGCAAGCCATGGTACATGATTTTTTTATTTGCCTTTGTAGCAGGTCTTTTAACATTAATTACACCTTGCGTATTTCCAATGATTCCGATGACCATTAGTTTTTTTATGAAAGGAAATAAAAATCGTAAAAAAGGCTTACAACAAGCCTATTTCTTTGGATTTTCTATTTTATTGATATTTGGGGGCTTAGGACTATTGCTTACGCTATTATTAGGCAAAGATGCTATGTATATTATAAGTACACATTGGTTGCCAAATCTTATTTTCTTTTTTATTTTTATGATATTTGCTATGTCATTTTTTGGTATGTTTGAGCTTACTTTACCAAGTTGGCTTATTAATAAATCTGACAAAAATGCTGATAAAGGAGGATATTTAGGAACTTTTTTTGTTGCTTTTACTACCGTTTTAGTTTCGTTTTCATGTACAGGTCCAATACTCGGAGCAGCATTAATAGAGCTTTCCTCAGGTTCAAGCAATAGCATGGTGTTTCTCGTTTCGATGATAGGATTTGCATTAGGATTTGCAATACCTTTTACTTTACTTGCAATGTTTCCATCAGTTTTAAGTAAGTTAAAATCAGGAAGTTGGTTGAATACTGTTAAAATTATTTTTGGGTTTTTAGAAATAGCCTTAGGTTTAAAATTTTTATCAATGGCAGATTTAGGTGCTAATTGGGGGCTTTTAGACCGCGAAACGTTCCTTTCGTTGTGGATTGTTGTTTTTGCATTATTAGGCTTTTATTTATTAGGTAAATTAAAGTTTAAAGGAGATAATGAAGTGGAACGAATTAGTGTTCATCGTTTAATGCTTTCCATCGTTACCTTTTCTTTTGTAGTATATATGATTCCAGGACTATGGGGAGCTCCATTGCAAGTATTATCAGGCTATGTGCCACCATTAACTACACAAGATTTTGATATAAATAAACTTATTGTTGAAAATGGAGGCAAGACAACCTCGCATGTTAGCGATTTGGGAGAACGCAAATACACAGATAAGCTTCATCTACCAACAGGTTTTGATGGTTTTTTTGACTTAAACGAAGCAAAAGCTTACGCTAAAAAAGTAAACAAACCTATATTTGTTGATTTTACAGGGAAAACATGTGCCAATTGTCGCGAAATGGAAAGTAATGTGTGGAATGCTCCCGAAGTAAAAAAAATACTTACCGAAAAATATGTAATGGTTGCTTTATATGCCGATGCTAATTTTATTGATTTACCAGAAAATGAATGGGTTACAACAAAAGAAGGTAAGGTAATTAAAAAGTTAGGTTCTAAAAATTTGAACTATCAAATTACGCGTTTCAATATGAATGCTCAACCATACTACGTTTTAATGGATTGGAACGAAAATGTTTTAACCAAAGACAACAAAGCTTATGATAAAACGGTCGAAAACTTTGTTAAGTTCTTAAACGAAGGACTGGAAGCATTTCAAAAACAAAATAAATAAGCATTTTCCCTGATTTATACCGAATGAAATTAGATTTGCAAAAAAAAATTGCTACAATTGGCTTGGTATAAATGGTTCTAAGTAGCTTTGCTTTGCAAACCTTTTAAGAACTAGTATAATAAGCAATGTGTATCAAGGGTTTGAAATTATAAAAGATTAAATTATAGCCACTATAAAGAGAAGTGCCTTGCCTGCCTATCGATAGGGAGGAGTACATAGAGTGCCTAAAGTACTTATAAGTATTCGTAAGTACTCTAAGTATTTATAAGTACTTTTAATTTCGTAGCAAGAAAAAAACTTAACTCTTGATTCGCATATCTTTTTCACAGTTTTTTTACTAAAACACCATACGTTATAAAAAAAGGCTTATATTTGAATTTTTTAAGAAACTTTAAATGGCTGTAAATTTAAAAATAAAATTCATATTTATACTATATGTATTAATTATCTTTGGAAACAACTTGTTTTCACAAAGCAAAACAGAAAATACAAATAGTAACCCAAAAGGTAAGATAGAAGCATATTATTTAAAGCCAAATAATATGCTTCAAGAAAATGCTGATTCAACTATTAAATATACAAATCTAAATTTAATACTGTTTGACAAACAAAAAGATAGTGTAAGTAAGCCCGAATATTATCGAATTATTGCGAAAAAATATGCTGATAACAGACAATATAAATTAGCACTAACTAATTATAATTATGCAGTTGTTCTATATGAAAATTTGAATAATCATGAAAAACTTGCAGAGATTTATAATTCAATAGGAATAATTTATGGTAAAATATATAATTATGATAAAGCATTATTTTATATTCACAAATCAATTTCAATATTAATAAAAGCAGGAAATAATAAAAAAATATCAGCTTCACTTAATAATCTTGGGCTAATATATCGCGGATTAAAAGATTTTGATAAATCTCAGTCTATATTTCAACAATCGTTATATTATGCCCACAAGTCGGGAGACGAAATTGCGATAGCTTCTTCATTAAATAATATTTCATTAAGCTATTTTCAAAAATTAAAATTTAAAGAGGCACTTAAATTTCAACTCGAAGCAATAAAAATTTATAAGAAATTTAAGCATAAAAATAGACTTTGTTCTTCTTATATTAGCGTTGGTTTAATCTACAAAAATCTGAATCAAGATAAGATTGCTATTGATTATTTTAATAAATCAATGAAATTGGCTGTTGAACTAAATGACCAATATTTATTGTCGCTTGCGTTACAAAATATTGGTTCGGTTTATCTTTCGATGAAAATTTACCCAAAAGCAATCGAATATCTTAAGCAATCTGAAATAGTTGCAAATAAAATTCAGGATTGGGTTTGTATTAAAAGTGCAAACGAAATTCTTACAGACTATTATGAACAAACAGGTGATTATAAAAATGCTTTAAAATATCATAAAGTGTTTAAAAGCATAAACGATAGCATTTATAATAAAGAAAGCAGTGAGAGGTTTTTAGATTTGCAGGTAAAATATGAAGTAGAAGAAAAAGATAATGAAAATAAGATTTTAAAACAAGAAAGTACTATTCAGCAATTAGCTCTTCAAAAACAAACTTATTTAAGAAATACTTTTATTGCAACTTCAATATTTATCGCAATTATAGTTGTATTTATCTTTTATCGTTTTCTGCTAAAGAAAAAAGCAAATAAAATTTTGTTTGAAAAAAATCAGCAAATCAACACTCAAAAAAATCATTTAGAAGAAGCATATACTACTAAAGATAAGTTGTTTGCAGTTATTACACATGATCTAAAAAATCCTTTTGGCTCATTGGTTTCATTGTGTAGCTTTTTAGAAAGTAATTACTATAAACTTGAAGATGATCATAAATATAAAGGAATTGAGTCTTTAAAAAGATCAATCATTGAAATTTATTATCTGCTTGAAAACATGACAGATTGGTTAAATTCAAAAGTAAATGCTATTACATTAAACAAAACCAATTTTGATATAAATGCTACCATTTCTTCGGTACTCAAATTATACAGAACTACGGCTGAACAAAAATCAATTGATTTACAAATGTATGTTGATTCTCATACATTTGTTTATGGAGATGAGCGTATGATAAAAACTGTTTTACGCAATCTTATTGATAATGCTACAAAGTTTACTCCTGCAAATGGAAAAATTGATGTTAACGTGAAAGGAGATGAAAATAAAATTATTGTATCGATATCCGATACAGGTATTGGTATTAAAGAAACCAATAAATATAAATTATTTAATATAGAAACACAATTTTTAACAGGAGGCGGAGGATTAGGGCTGATTTTATCTAAAGAATTTATAGAAAAGAATGGAGGTAAAATATGGTTTGAAAGTGAAGCAGGAAAAGGTACAACATTTTATTTTTCGGTAATTAAAGGTATTTCTTATGAAGAAGATAAAAATTATTTTAGTTGACGATCACAACATAGTTAGAGATGGTTTAAAAATTCTACTAATGAATTTGCCAGACATTGAAGTTATAGGAGAAGCTACTAACTATACTTCTCTTTATGAGTTATTAACAAATATTCAACCAGATATATTATTGATGGATATTACTTTACCCGATATGTCGGGGATAGCAATTACTAAAAAAATTAAACATGATTATCCTGATATAAAAGTAATAATGCTTACAGCAAATATTAATGATGAAACGGTTTTTGAATCAATGAAAGCAGGAGCTTTGGGTTACCTTCCTAAAAATATTTTACAAGAAGAGTTGGTTGTCGCAATAAAAACGGTTTATGAAGGAAATGAATATCTTGCTTCATCTATTACAGATACAGTGATGAAAAATTACATGGTAAGAACCATGTTAGGAAAAGCAGGGAATCTGAAAAACGGACAAGAACTTTCTAACCGTGAAATTCAGATAATAAAACTACTTGCCGAAGGCTTTCGATATAAAGAAATAGCAGATCAATTAAATATTTCTATACGAACTGTTGAATCCCATAAAAATAACATCCTTGAGAAACTTGAACTTAATTCAATAGTAGATTTAGTAAGGTACGCTATTAAAAATAGAATTATTAGTATTTAAAACTATTTACTTAAATTGTCTGTTTGCTTTTATAGTTGACTGTTTCTAATTTTTTTAGTTTCCATTTAAAACTGTAATAAATTTATCAATTTATTACAGTTTTTTTAGGTTTAGGCTATCCGTAATTTCACTTACTAAAAACAGTAATTTCCCTATGTTTTTTATTTTCAGATTTTCTTTACATTTGTTGCAAAAAGTTTTATAATGTTGTTAGCATGCAGTTATTTGCTATAAAGATTTTATATATAGGAGTATCATAAGCTAAAATTTTTAGCCTTTATACAACTTTTTAAGTATTTTTTATGTCTATATTATTATACTGATTTATTTACGAGAAAGTTAAAAATATATTAATAAAAGAGAATTTTCTAAACCATTTAGTCTTATATTTTGTATATTTGTATTTTGAAAAATTAAACAAATTTTATTAACAAACACCTCAATTTATCATGAAAAAATTATTTTTTTTATTAATTGCAGTATTCTTTGTGGTATATTTACCAGCACAAACAGTTGTTGTTTTTCACGAAGATTTTGAACTTCCTTCGTTGGGCGACAGTCTTCAAAACTCATCAGATCCTTCAGGTGGTATACCATGGGCAATTACCACTCATCTAAAAAATTCGGGTTCACGAGCCGATTCAAACAAAGTACAAATTGGCACTACGGTTTATTTAACCACTAATTCGTTTAGTACGGTTGGATATAGTAAAGTTTCTCTTCAATTTGCACAAATTTGTAAGTTGTTTTTTTCTGATGGAGGTCAGATTGAAGTTTCAATAAATAATGGAACATCATGGACAACATTATCAACTGCCGAATATATG
>CAYTJB010000060.1:11013-13611 GCA_964437995.1 uncultured Bacteroides sp.
TGGGACCTTCTCAATATCAAGGCATTGCTAATTTTTCTCAATCTAAATTTTATGAAAATCTTTATTCTGATTGGTTACCAGGAGACACTATTACTAAACCTACTAATTCGTGGTGGAAAAATGAAATTTTTAACATCTCATCATTAGTTGCTAATCAAGCAGACGTAAAAATTAGATTCAAATTCTTTGGTAGTGGTAATGCTGCAGGTAATGGAAGATACGGATGGTTATTAGATGATATTAAAGTGCTTGCGGCAAATAATGAATTAGATGTCCCGAAAATTACCTTTAAAGCTCCTATTTTAAAGGATACTCTTTTTGTAACAGGTCCATTTACAGTTCAAGCTTATGTTAAAGACTCCTCGGCTTTATCGGGTGTTAATCTGATATACAATATTAATGGTGGTATTGACAATACTATTTCTATGACCAACATAAGTGACAGTACTTATGTTGCAGATATTCCATCTTGTGCTTATGACAGTATTATTAATTATAAGGTTCAAGCAATAGATATATTTAATAATACATCAACTTTACCAAGCGGATATCAATCGTTTGTGATTAAAAAAGGCTTAGCCAATGTACAAATCGGGAATACAACCACAGCAGGTTTATTAAGTCCTTTGTACATAGCAGGAGCAACTAATACCAATTTATATAGTTATAATGTAGCTTTATTTGAAAAAAACGAAATTCTATCGGGTGGAGTTATCGAGTCGCTTGCGTTCAGCAAATCCGATGCACAAGGTTATACGCTTGGAAATGCAACACTTAGAATCTATCTTAAAAGTACATCTGCAACTAATGTACCTGCTACTTATGCCAACTATTTAACCGAGAAAAATGGTGCTATAAAAGTATATGAAAGTAACTCGCAAAATCTGAATACAGCTATAGGTTGGCAAACATTTACCTGTAATACAGGTAGCTTGTTTTCGCATAACGGAACTGAAAATTTAATGGTATTTATAGAGTGGTATCGTCCCGGAGACGCAACAGGAGCGGTTAACTGGCATTATAATGCTACATCAGGAAAATCAAGTATTTTTTATGGTACAAGTGCAGTGCCTGCTACAACCAATACTACAGGACAACGTGCTAACATGAAAATAAATTTTCAATCAAGCAATGCAACTTATGATGCAACAGTCTTAAATTTTGCTTCTCCTGCTCAAACTATGACTGCTGGCACAAATGTTCCTGTAACAGCAAGAGTGAAAAATTTAGGTACTGCAACGCTTATCAAAGCCAATGTTCATTGGATGATAGATGGTGTTTATCAAGGTTTTGTCCCATGGACAGGTAATTTGCCTCAGGATTTTGTTGGATCGCCACTTTCATTAGGAAATGTCAACTTAACAGTAGGTCCTCATGTATTAAGAGCATGGACAGATTTACCTAACGATAGTATTGATCAAACACCTGCTAATGATACTACTACATTTAATATTTTTGCATGTCAGGACTTGAATGGAACCTACACAGTAGGTGCTCCAACATCTAACTTTCCAACATTTACAGATGTATTTACTGCATTGGCAAATTGTGGTATTACTGGACCTGTAACTTTTAAAATAGATTCGGGAACTTATAATCAACAATTGGTAATTCCTTTAATTTCCAATGTTTCTGCTACTAATACCATTACATTTGAATCAGCAACAGGAAATAAAAATGATGTTATCTTCCAATATAGTTCAACAGGAACAGCTGATAATTTTGTATTACGTCTTGATGCCTCAAAATACATTAAAGTAAAAAATATTACATTTAAAGCCTTGGGTGCTACTTACGGTCGTGTTGCTGAATTGGCTAATGCTGCAAGTTACAATACTATTGAGGGTTGTAAACTTGAAATGCCTGTAACTACTTCTACTAATTATGCAGGGATTTACAGCTTAGGAACAACCAATGAAAATCATAATCTAATTAAAAACAACGAAATACTCAATGGCTACTATGGTATTTATAGCTATGGAGCTTCCGCATCTAAAGAAGTTGGCAATGTTTTTGAAGGAAATATTTTAACGGGTTATTACTATTACGGCATGTCATTAGCTTATCAGGATAGTGTAGTTGCTATTGGAAATATACTTTCAAATTCTTCATCTTCAGGTACTATTTATGGATTTTACTCATATTATTCTGACAATGCTACTTATTTGAAAAACAAGGTGGATGTTACGGGGACTTCTACTGCCTATTGTTTTTATATGACTAATAACAATACTGGCGGTGGTAATAGTTTGGTAGCAAATAATTTCATCAGTCAATCGGTTGGAACAGGAACTGTTTATGGAATTTATAATGTAACATCCAATAAAGTAAAATATTATTACAACTCTGTGAATGTTACTGCTGGAAGTACTTCAGGTGGTGCATTTTATTTAAGCAGTGGTGCTAATATTATTGCAAAAAATAATAATTTCGTGAATAGTGGTGGTGCGTATGCCTTTTATATTTCTGCCACTGCAGCTCTTGATTCAAGTGATTATAATAATTTGTATGCAACAGGAACAAATTTAGCATATTGGAGTGCGGCAAGAACCGATTTAGCTGCATTGCAAGCTGCAAGTAGTAAAGATGCAAATTCTA
>CAYTJB010000061.1:0-3849 GCA_964437995.1 uncultured Bacteroides sp.
TTTTGAGAAGATAGAATTAATGACTGTTCTTGAAGAGGCGGGGACTGCATTTATTGAATTTAGATATTTATTTGAAAGAAAGAATACACCTGATTATAATTTAGATACAGCTTTAGAATGTTTAGAATACTACATTACTAGTTTGAAACCAGAATTAAAAAATTATTGATTCATTTATAGCTATTATATTTTAAAAGAACTATCGTTAATAGCAAGTTGCGGAATATTACATAAAAAAAGCCTCGAATAAATTTCGAGGCTTTTTTTATAAATAAACAGAAAATTATTATTTGTATTCTGCAATAATAGCTTTCACACCATCGGGAGAAACACGCCCATATACCTTTTCGCCAATAAGTACTACGGGAGCCAACCCGCAAGCACCTACGCAACGCAAACAGCTTAACGAGAATTTGCCATCGGCAGAAGTTTCGCCCACCGCAATTTTTAATTCTCGTCCAATACTTTTTCGGCACCTCTTACGTAGCAAGCTGTACCAGTACATACCGAAATAGGAAATTCGCCTTTGGGTATCATGGTAAAGAAAGAGTAAAACGTAACTACACCATACACATGAGCAGTAGAAACATTCAATTCTCTGGCAATTATTTCCTGTACTTCGGCAGGCAAATAACCGTACATGGTTTGCGTTTTATGCAACACATTAATCAGCTCTCCGCCTTCGTTGTTGAAGGATTTGCAAATATCCTTTATCTTGTTTATTTTATCTTCTGATAATTTAATATTAACCATAACATTTATTTTTTAAGTTCGTTATTACTCTTCAATAAATACTTCGTTGCTTTTGTCGAAATAGTGCGTATGCAATAAATGATGCGACTTTTCGCCACAAGGTTTGCCTAAGAATTCATCGTAGAGTTTGATAATATCAGGATTTTCGTGCGATTTACGAATAGGTTTACCGGCATCTTCTTGGTAAATAGAAGCAGCACGTTTTTTCAAAATTTCACTATTGCCATGATGGTAAGGTTGTCCGCCACCAATACATCCACCCGGACAAGCCATAATTTCGATAGCATGAAATTTAGATTTACCGGCTCTAACATCATCCAACAATTTACGTGCATTACCCAACCCATGAGCAATACCGATATTTATAGGTAAACCATTGAAATCAATAGTTGCCGAACGGATACCATCCATACCTCTTAGTTCGTTGAAATCAACTTTTTCAAGTTTCTTGCCTGTATGTACTTCGTAAGCAGTACGGCAAGCAGCTTCGATAACACCACCTGTGTTTCCAAAAATAACAGAAGCACCTGTTGACTCGCCCATTGGATCATCGAAATCTTCGTCATGTAAATTTATGAAAAAAATGTTGGCTTGTTTGATAAATTGAGCCAATTCGCGAGTTGATAATGAGAAATCAACATCAGGATTGCCATCTACTTTAAACTCGTCGCGTTGACATTCGTATTTCTTAGCCAAACAAGGCATAATAGAAACCACTACCATATCTTTGCGGTTTACACCAATTTTGTCGGCAAAATAAGTTTTGGCAATAGCACCAAACATTTGTTGTGGCGATTTAGCTGTTGAAGGAATGTCTAACATATCCGAAAAGTTATGCTCAAAGAAGTTTACCCAACCCGGGCAGCAGCTTGTTAAAATAGGTAATTTAACATTTTTATCACCGGCTAAATGTTTGCCCAAACGTCCTAATAACTCAGTACCTTCTTCCATAATGGTAAGGTCGGCAGCAAAATCGGTATCAAATACATATTTGAAACCCAAACGACGCAAAGCAGCAGCCATTTTTCCTGTAACAGAAGTGCCGGCTTCCATGCCAAATTCTTCGCCCAATGCAGCACGAACAGCAGGAGCGGTTTGTACAATTACAGTTTTGGTTTTGTCAGACAAAGCCCTAATTACATTGCGTGTGTGATCTACTTCGGTTAAAGCACCGGTAGGACATACCGAAACACATTGTCCGCAATAGGTGCAAGGCGATTTTTCTAAATTCATTTCAAAAGCAGGAGCAACCACAGCAGTAAAACCACGATTTACAGCCGATAAAGCACCAACAGTTTGAATATCGTTACACATCATTTCGCAACGGCGACACATAATACATTTATCCACATCGCGAATAATAGAAGGAGAAGTATCCACACGATACGTTGATTTTTCGCCTTGGTAAGGAATTTCGCGGATGCCAAATTTTTGAGCCATCGTTTGTAATTCGCAATTGCCCGATTTTGCACAAATCAAGCAATCGAATGGGTGGTCAGAAAGCATTAGTTCTACAACAGTACGTCTTGTATTTAACACACGAATATTATGTGTATTCACAACCATACCGTCAAAAGCTTCGGTAGCACAGGCAGGGGCGAGGTTTTTACGACCTTCTATTTCTACAACACAAACACGGCAACCACCGGGTTTGTTTTCTATTTTCATATCGCCCAATTCAAAATAGCAAAGCGTAGGAATATCAATTCCTGCTTTTCTTGCTGCTTTTAAAACAGTGGTGCCTTTTTCTACTTCAACGATTTTATTATCTATTGTTAATTTAATCATTTCCATATCTTGATATATTCTATATTATTTAATACTAATTGCGTTAAACTTACATTTTTCTAAACATGCACCACATTTGATACAAGTATCTTGGTTAATGTAATGAGCCAGTTTTCTTTCGCCACTTATAGCGTTAACAGGGCAATTGCGAGCACAAGCTGTGCAACCAACACATTGTTCGGCATCAATAATGTATTGCATCATTGCTTTACATTGACTTGAACGGCATTTTTTAACGGTTACATGTTCTATATATTCGTCCCAAAAATTATCAAGTGTAGAAAGTACCGGATTTGGCGAAGTTTGACCTAAACCGCATAAAGAAGCATCTTTAATAACATAACTTAAGTTTTTCAACTTGTCTAAATCTTCCATAGTTCCTTTGCCTTGTGTAATGGTTTCTAAAATCTCGTACAAACGTTTGTTACCAATACGACAAGGTGTGCATTTTCCGCATGATTCTTCAACGGTAAAGTCTAAGTAAAATTTAGCTACAGAAACCATACAATCGTCTTCGTCCATCACAATCATACCACCCGAACCCATCATAGAACCGGCTGCAATTAAATTATCATAATCAATAGGAGTGTCTAAATGATTTTCTGTTAAACAACCGCCAGAAGGACCACCGGTTTGAACTGCTTTAAATTTTTTACCATCTTTAATACCACCGCCAATTTCATAAATAATTTCACGCAAAGTAATACCCATAGGCACTTCAATTAAACCAACATTGTTGATTTTTCCTGCCAAAGCAAATACTTTTGTGCCTTTCGATTTTTCGGTACCAATACTGGCAAACCATTCAGCACCTCTATTAATAATAACAGGAACGCTGGCAAAGGTTTCAACGTTATTTACGTTAGTTGGTTTTCCTAAATAACCTGATACTGATGGAAATGGTGGTTTAAATGTAGGTTCGCCACGCATACCTTCCATAGAGTGAATTAATGCAGTTTCTTCGCCACAAACAAAAGCACCTGCACCGTAACGCAATTCAATATCAAAATCGAAACCGCTACCTAAAATATCTTTTCCTAACAAACCATATTCTCTTGCTTGGTTGATAGCAATTTTCAAACGTTCAATTGCCAAAGGGTATTCGGCACGAATGTAAATTAAACCTTTGGTGCCACCAATAGCAAAGCCACAAATAGCCATTGCTTCAAGCACTGAATGAGGGTCGCCTTCTAAAATAGAACGATCCATAAAAGCACCTGGGTCGCCTTCGTCGGCATTGCAAACTACGTATTTTTGGTCAGCTTGCGATTTGCTGGTAATTTCCCATTTCAAACCTGTAGGAAAACC
>CAYTJB010000061.1:3859-7719 GCA_964437995.1 uncultured Bacteroides sp.
CGCGACCACGTAAGCCTGATTTTTTAATAATATCAATGGTTTGTTGAGCATCCATTTCGGTAAGTACTTTACCTAATGCTTCGTAACCATTGCATGCTATATAATCATTAATGTTTTCAGGATTAATAAAACCGCAGTGTCTTAAAGCAATACGCGTTTGTTTTTTCTTAAGTCCTTTATTTTCAGAAGTGGTATATAACAAACGATCTACCTTTTTTCTTTTAATGATGTGTTCTTCAATAATTTCTCTTGCATCTGTCGGTTTTACTGCAGTATAAAAAGTATTGTCAGGCATCACTTTTACGATAGGTCCTTTTTCGCAAAAACCGAAACATCCGGTCATTACTACTTGAACTTCTTGTTCTAAGCCTTTCTCTGCAAGAATTTCTTTAAGGTTGCTACCTAAAGTTTGGCTATGTGATGCATGGCATGAAGTACCTCCACACACAAGAAGATGCATTTTAAATTTTGCCATAGTTTTTTCCTCCTTTGTTATTATTTAGCAATAGTTTCGTAGTTAACAGGAATAATGCCGTCAACCAATTCGTTGTTTTTGATGTACTTTTCGATGATTTCGTTTGCTTTTTTGGTATCAACATAACCGAAAACAACAGCATCTTGGTTTGGCATGGTTACTTCAATAGTAGGTTCGGCATAGCAATAACCCATGCAACCTGTTTGAGTAACCGCAGCTTCGATGTTTCTTTTCTCGAGTTCATCAATAAAATATTCCATGACAGTTTTTGCACCTGAAGCAATACCACAGGTTGCCATAGCTACTCTAATTTGAACTAAGCCCTCAACTTTATTTTTTTGAGTAGAAGTAAGGTCTTCTTTCATTTTTCTGAGATCAGCCAAAGATTTTACTTTTGTCATAATTTTCTCCTTTTATTAAAAATGATTTAATTTGAATAATTTTTTTCTATTAAACTTTCTTTATTGTTATAAATTGCTTTAATTAAATTAGTTGGAGGTAGTTGTTGTGTTTTGAATAGTATCTACAAAGATAGTTTTTTATTTTAATTTTACAATATTATGAATGTAATTATAAATCTGACTGCAAAATTATAACCAATTTACATAAAAAACAAATTTTATTGTGAATAAATTCACAATGTGAATAAAATAACAATAATTTATATGCAGTCTAAATAAAAAATTTTAGTAGAAAATGCAAGTATCTTATTTAAAATTGTTTTTACGAAAAAAAAGAAGGCTATTAGATTTCTCTAACAGCCTTTATCATATTAAAATATTTAGTTTAAATAGAATCTGTTAATACCTTTTTCTTGGTTTATAATGAGTATGTAACAAATCGTGCGATTTATGTCCTAATGGTTCGCCAAGGAAATCTTTATAAATCAGAGCTACCTCAGGATTTAAGTGAGATTTTCTCAATGGTAAGCCTTCATCTTCAGCATAAATAGCATTGGAACGTTTTTGACGAATTTCAGGGCTTGTTGGTATTGGTTGTCCACCGCCACCTAAGCATCCACCAGGGCAACCCATTACTTCAATAAAATGATAGCTTACGGTGCCTGCTCTAACGGCTTTCATTAGCTCGTTGGCATTATGTAAGCCATGTGCAATAGCAACACTAAGTTCGGCTCCTTCTAAGAAACTCCATTCAGGCTTAACACCTTTTATCATCACTTTCGCTTCTTTTATGCCTTCAAAACCTCTTAGAGGTGTGATATTCAGATTTGTAAAAGGGACTTCGCGACCAGTAACTATTTCGTAAGCAGTACGTAAAGCAGCTTCCATAACTCCACCGGTAGCACCAAAAATAACAGCAGCACCTGTGGAATCGCCCATGATACTGTCGTATTTTTCGTCGTCTAATTTCATAAAATCAATACCGGCTTGTTTTACCATCATTGCTAATTCGCGGGTAGTTAAAACGTAATCAACGTCTTGGTAGCCACTGTCACGCATTTCAGGTCTTCCACATTCAAATTTTTTGGCTGTACAAGGCATAATAGAAACAGAAACCATATTTTTGGGATCAATGCCTTTTTTCTTTGCATAATAAGTTTTTGCTAAGGCTCCAAACATTTGTTGTGGTGATTTACAAGTTGATAAGTTATCTAATAAATCAGGGAATATATGTTCTTGGAATTTAATCCAACCCGGTGAGCAAGACGTCATCATTGGTAAAGCTACTTTTTCTCCATCAACCAATGCTCTTTTCAAGCGGGTTAATAATTCAGTTCCTTCTTCCATAATGGTTAAATCGGCAGTGAAATCGGTATCTAATACTGAATCGAAACCAATATGTCGCAATGCAGCTACCATTTTTCCTGTTACTCTTTCGCCTGGTTCGTAGCCCAAGTCTTCGCCTAAACCGATACGAACTGCTGGAGCTGTTTGTACAACAACGTGTTTTGAAGGATCGTTGATAGCATTCCAAACATCATCTAAATAAGTTCTTTCGGTTAATGCTCCAGTTGGGCAACGATTAATACATTGTCCGCAATTTGTACAAACTACTTCATCTAATGGTTTATTCAAAAAAGTAGAAATTCTTTGATGGTCGCCTTTTTTTACAACTGCTAATGCACTAACAGATTGTAATTCTTCACAAGTTCTAACACAACGTTGACAACGAATACATTTGCTGTCGTCTTTTGAAATAGAAGGTGAAGAAATGTCGGCAATTTTATCTTTTGCTTTTACAAGGTCAATAAATACATGGTCGCCAACACGATATTCGGAAGCCAACTCTTGCAATTCGCAATTGCCATTTTTAAAACATTTGGTACAATCGGCATTGTGTTCCGATAATAATAATTCAATAACATGTTTACGTGCAGTTCTAACTTTTTCGCTGTTTGTAAATACTTCCATACCTTCCGATACAGGAGTAGCACATGATGCAGCTAATAATCTTGCACCTTTAACTTCAACTACACATACGCGACAATTGCCTGCTACACTTAAATCAGGGTGGTTACATAGTGTTGGTATATTGAAATTAAGCTTTTTAGCTGCATCAAGAATGGTGGTTCCTTCTTTAACGGATACCGCTATATTATTGACTTTTAAATTTACTAAATATTCGCTCATTTTGTATTTTTTTTATTGTTATCAAATAAATATTAATAGATAATTTCTTCTCTGAAATTATCAACAATTGAATTAAATGGATTAGCAACTGATTGACCTAAACCGCATTTTCCTGCAACTTTCATGGTACTGGCTAATTTTTTTAATTCATCAAGGTATTGTGGTTTTCTTTCGCCTTTTTTTACAGCTTCGATACCTTTTAATAATTGCTGACACCCAACACGGCATGGAGTACATTGTCCACAAGATTCTTCGTTAAAAAACTCAAGATAATCGTGCAATACATTGTACATTGAACGTGAACTGTTGAAAATCATCATAGAACCACCAGTTGGAATACCTTCAAATCCAATAATTGTATCTTTGAATTGTTTGCGAGGTACGCAATGTCCTGATGCGCCTCCCACTTGAACTGCTTTGGTATCGCCATCGCCAAAATCTTCTACAAAATCGGCTAAAGGCATGCCTAATTCTAATTCATAAATACCAGGAGTAGGAGTATCACCAGAAACGGAGAATACTTTGCTTCCTCTTGAATCTTTAGTGCCTAATTCTTTAAATCTTTCAACACCCATTTTGAAAATCATGGCAACGTAAACCAATGTTTCTACATTATTAATAACAGTTGGTTTGCTATTATATCCAGAAACAGCAGGATAAGGAGGTTTGTTTCTTGGTTCGCCACGTTTGCCTTCCATTGATTCGAACAATGCACTTTCTTCGCCGCAAATGTAAGCTCCACTACCTGACTTTATAAAAATTATAAAATCAATATTTTTTGATTTCAGTTGCTT
>CAYTJB010000061.1:7729-9746 GCA_964437995.1 uncultured Bacteroides sp.
TTCTTTTGCTCCAGTAGCATATCCGCATATAGTCATGCCTCCTAATACTTTACAAGCAACTGTCTCTAGAATTTCTCTATCTTTAAATGTACCGGGTTCTCCTTCGTCGGCATTACAAATTACATATTTTATAGGATTGTCTTCGTTTTTTGTAAATTTCCATTTTAATCCTGTTGGAAATCCTGCACCACCTCTTCCTTTAAGTCCAGAGTCT
Organism: uncultured Bacteroides sp.; assembly: GCA_964437995.1. Classification (GTDB taxonomy): domain Bacteria; phylum Bacteroidota; class Bacteroidia; order Bacteroidales; family JACABE01; genus JACABE01. The sequence continues at coordinate 7,944 of CAYTJB010000061.1, forward strand.
ATTACATCTAAAATAATATCGTCAGGAGATTTTGTAAGCGTTTTGGTAATTACATCCATTACTTCACTTACATTAGTTTCCTGAAATATATAATCAACTTTCTTTAAGATTTTATTTTCCATTTTTATTGTTGTTTTGAATTTTTTAAACTAATTCTTAATTACTTAGAAGCTTTTACATAATCTTCAATTACATCTAATGCCTTTTGAGCTGTAAGTTCAGGATAAACCACGTCGTTTACTAACATAACAGGACCTTTATGACACCAGCCTAAGCAATTTGCTGTGAGTAATGTAAATTTTTTGTCATGAGTAGTTTCTCCAACTTTAATTTTTAACGCATTTTCTATTGCTTCTATAATTTCGTCTTTGCCTTTCATGTGGCACGAAATTGTTTTGCAAATTCTAACGATATTTTTGCCACGAGGCTCTGTATCAAGAAAAGTGTAAAATGAAGCCGTTCCATAAACTTCTGCTGCTGATAAGTCTAATTCACTTGCTACCATTACCATAGCTTCTTCAGATAGAAATCTCTCTTCTTTTACAATTCCTTGTAAAACAGGCATTAAACTATTTCTTGTTTTGCCATGTTTCTCAACTAAATTTTTTACTAATGTTTCAATATTGGACATATTATCCTCCATATTTTTTGTTAATATTATTGATTAATATCATTGTTAATTAATTAACAATTCAATCGTCAAAATTAATTATTTTTTATTGTTATCAAAATAACAATTGATTTTTTTTTGCAAAAAATACTAATTTGGAATATTTCTAAATTAGTATTTTTATATAGATTTAAAAATCAGCATTCTATATAGTTTTTGTTTTAAGAAAAATACAGCAAATAATATTTTTTTAGCTTTTATAAACAATATTTATTATAAAAAAAACAGAGTTATTGTATATATTATTATTAAAAACGTAATTTTGCTTCATAAAAAATCTAAAAAAATGCAAAAAATAAAGATTTCTTTGGTATTGATTTTACTTTTTTCGGTAATAATTGTAAAATCGCAAACGTCGACACAAGCAAACAAAAATATTTTATGGGTAAATAGTTTTGAAAAGGCTAAGGCTGTGGCTTTGGAAAAGAAACTTACAATTTTATTGTTTTTTACAGGGACTGATACTTGTGTAAATTGCACTAAAATGCGACAGAATATTTTAGATTCTAAAGAGTTTGTAGAATATAGCACTAACAATTTTGTGATGCTTGAGGTTAACTATCCCAATAGTAAAAAAAATAAACTTTCGCCTGCCAAAATAAAACAAAATAAAGACTTAGTGGCTAAGTACAATACTGGTGGCAAACTTCCTCAAATTGTTGCACTTGATGCAAATGGCGGTGTTAAAGCTACTGCTAATTATTTGGATATACCGGTTTCAGAATACTTACCACAGTTTAAGGCATTGTTAAATATGTTTAATTAATGAGCAGATACTTTTTACATTTGGCTTATAACGGAAAGAATTTTCATGGATGGCAAATTCAAAACAATGCGATTACGGTTCAGCAAGTATTGAATGAAACGTTGAGTTTGTTTTTTAGAACAGAAATTGAACTCACAGGAGCGGGACGGACAGATACCGGTGTACATGCCAAAGATTTTTATGCTCATTTTGATTTGCCAGCAAAAATAGACCTAAATGACATTCCCTTTATAGTGCATAAATTAAATGGATTCTTAAAGGAAGATATTGCTATTTATGATATTATTCCTGTAAAAGATAATGCTCATGCACGTTTTGATGCCATTTCAAGAACTTACCATTATTATATAGGTATAAAAAAAGATGT
>CAYTJB010000061.1:9756-13519 GCA_964437995.1 uncultured Bacteroides sp.
CATTATTCTATTTATGGGGGGTTGGATGTGGAAGCTATGAACGAAGCAGCCAAAGTGCTTTTTGATTATGCTGATTTTTCTTGTTTTTCAAAATCTAACACACAAACCAAAACCAATAATTGCAAAATTACGACAGCTTTTTGGGAACAAAATGGTAATGAGTTGGTATTTACCATCACAGCCGACCGTTTTCTAAGAAATATGGTAAGAGCTATTGTGGGAACACTTTTAGAAATAGGCTTTCATAAAATTACTATTGACGATTTTAAGCAAATTATTGAAAATAAAAACCGCTCGGAAGCAGGTTATTCAGTACCCGCAAAGGCTTTATTTCTTACAAAAATTGTTTATCCCGAATCTATTTTCTTAATAAAAAATAAATTATAAGCGTAAATTGCAAATAAATTAACTTTCTACTTTATAACTTTACGAACTATTTTTTTTATGTCATTAGAATCTTTACTTTATGATAGTAGTCAAGTAGTTATTGAAATAGCTGTGAATACTATTGAAGAACATCCTGAACAATTGAATGTGATGTTTGAGCTATGTTGTAAGCCTTACCCAATTTCGATGCGGGCTGCACGTGTGGTGCAATTGTATTGCGAAAAGTATCCTGATGCTACTTTGCCTTTTCTTAACATTCTTACTGATGAATTGCTAAAAACCAAAGTTGATGGCGTAAAACGTAGTTTCTTAAAGATTATGATTGAAGTGGTGGATGTTAAGAATATTCATAATGCGGGTTTGGTGTTAAATAAATGCTTAGATTGGTTGGTTTCTGACAAAGAAGCAATAGCCGTAAGGGCTTATAGCATTGATTAAAGCTAATTAGGAATTAAGAATCGTAAAATTACGTTTCTTATTTTGTTAAATAAACATTTTTATTGCTGAATAACCTAAAAATAAGCCAAAAAGACAAAGTGCAATGCCTAAGCATTGAATTACCCTGTTCATTACAACTACATTGAGTTTGGCACGGTATTTTACTAAAAAATAGGATAAATAGTAAAACCAAATAATGCTACCTACTGCCAAAAAGAAAGCATAGCATATACTAATTATCAAAGGGAAATAATTGGGTAGTTTTGCGTTGTTAACTTTGTGGATTTCTTTTTGTAAAGTGTTGATAGTATCCACTTTTAAGTAGGAAATCGTTTTTTGAGTATCAATAGCTTTACCTTCAATATTGTTGATTTGTTGTACATTTTGATCAATCATGGTATCCATACCTCCTGTATTGAAACCCAATGAAGCTACCATTGAAATTACAAAAAAAGAAGATGTTAACCAGCCAATAAATAGAGTTGGATTCAGAAAGTTAAGCATAAACCCGGTCCAGAAACCGCCTCTTTCCTTTGTTATTTTTTTTGAATGATGTTTTTTTTCATCAAGATGTTCCAAATCGAGCTTGGTTTTAGCTATTTTATAACCAATGTATAGTAAAAATACTGCACCAGCCAGTAATACATAAGGAATAATAGGTTTGTAAAGAGAATACAATTTGGTTAAACCAAAAACGGCAATAAATACATAAATAAAATCGGCAAATGATGCACCAATAGTTGCTAAAACGCAGTATCTCATTTTGCCTTTCAATGCATTGGATGTAATTAAAATGCTGATAGGACCAGCAATAGGCATCGAAAAAATGAAGCCAACAATTAATGCAACAAACGACATTGTAAACAAACTTTCGGTCATAGAAGGTTTATTGGTTTGTAAATTTATGTTTTTTCAATACTTCTGCAGCTGTTTGTAAGTCGGTAGCAGTATCAATTTCCATGCAAATATAATCAGTTGTGTCCACAATAAAAATATCTTCGCCTTCTTTTATCATTTCTTCAAAAGCTTTCTCGTAAAAAATATTTACCATTTTTTCTTGAATAACTTTACGGTCAATAATCTCAAAAAGTTTGTATAAAGATTTTACGCCAAATTTTTCGATACCGATAGATTCTCCAATAGCTAAAGAAGGAGGAACTATTTTGCTAATTTCGAGTACTCTGCCTTTATTATCCGCTTTTACTTTAATTTCTTCGTCACTCACGTTGTGGCGTTTTAAAGCCAAACAGTTTTCGTAACCCGAGTTTATTAAAGCTGCAATTATTTTGCTGTCAAAAATAATATCACTATCCATTAGCAGCATTTCATCACCCAATAAAGCTGCCTTAGCAAGCCAAAGTGAATAGATATTATTGGTAGAATCATATACTTCGTTGTAAATATAAGTTACATTGAGCTGAGGAAAAGTACCAGTAATAAAGTCTTTAATTTGCTGTTCTAAATAGCCGGTAACTATTACTAAATCGTTAATATTATTAGCCAAAAGGTTTTCGATAGTAAGTTGTAGTATGTTTTTTTCGCCCACTTTCAATAAACATTTAGGCGTATTGTTTGTAAGTGGTCGTAAACGAGATGCAATACCTGCGGCTAATATTACTGCTTTCATTATTGAAGTTGTTATGGAATGCAAAAATAGAAAAAAAATATGAATTAGGAATTATAAATTATAAATTATGAGAAAGAGCGAAGTTGTATAAATTTATCACTACAACAACCACAGAATCAAAGCTAAACGAAAAGGAGTAAGTCTGGTTAATTCCCGAACTCAGCCCTTTTAAATTTTATTTATTTATTAATCCGTCTAACTTTTTTGGGGCAGATAATAATTGCTATCGGCTTTTTTTATCTTTTAGTTCAATGAATCTATATCAAATAAGCATACATGGCATAAAATGCTGATGCAATTACTAAATCATCAACAGGTACTTTTTCGTTAGGAGCATGTGCCAGCACTTCGTTGCCAGGTCCAAAGCCAATAGTAGGAACACCGTACATGCCGTTTAGAGCTATGCCGTTAGTAGAAAAAGTCCATTTATCAACCAATGGTTTTTTATTGTATAGCTTTACAAAAGCTTCTTCTCCAGTGGTAACGGCTACATGGTTGGCAGGGATTTTCCATGTTGGATAGTATTTTTCCATGCCATAATGATTGCCCGTAAAAGCTACACCTTCGTAATACAACACTTCAACTTTTGCATCCATATCTTTTACAATTCCTTCAATTTCTTTAACGGCTGATTCTTTGGTTTCGCCCCAAGTTAAGCGTCTATCAAGATGAATGCGAGCATAATCGGCTACTGCACATAGCGAAGGACTACCCGAAATTATTTCGGAAATGGTAACACTTCCTTTACCCAGAAATTCATCGGTAGCAAGGCGCTCATTTAATTTTTCAATTTCCAATGCAGCACGCGAAGCCATGTAAATGGCGTTTTTACCTCTTTCAGGAGCAGAACCATGAGATGATAAGCCTTTGAAATGTACGTGTATTTCCATTCTTCCGCGATGCCCACGATAAATATTCAAATTGGTAGGTTCGGTGCTGATGGCAAAATCAGGTTTAATTTTGTCTTCTTCAATAATGTATTTCCAACACAAACCATCACAATCTTCTTCCATTACGCTTCCAACAAAATATATGGTTAAATCTCTATCAAAACCAAGTTCTTTTAAAATTCTACCAGTAGTAACAAAAGCTGCTGGACCGCCTTCTTGGTCAACCGTTCCACGACCATGCACAAAACCATCTTTTACTTCGCCCGAAAATGGATCAAAACTCCAATTGTCAAGATTGCCAACATCCACCGTATCCATGTGTCCATCAATGGCTAAAATCTTTTTGCCATTACCAATTCTACCGATAACATTACCTATACCATCAATAAGATCTGGTTTATTCCTTATATTTTTAAGATTC
>CAYTJB010000062.1:0-2883 GCA_964437995.1 uncultured Bacteroides sp.
TAAATGTATAGCAGAATTTAAGTATTAACCTGTAAACTTTTTTTAGGACGAGACAGTACAACAAGCTCTTTTGTTTGAGCGGTAAATGGGACTCGAACCCACGACCCTCAGCTTGGGAAGCTGATGCTCTACCAACTGAGCTACTACCGCCTAAATCAGTTGCAAATTTATAAATATATCAAAGAAAAACAAAAATATTATACCGAAATGAAATATGTAGTAGTCCAATTCACTATCGCTCTTGAAACTACAACATCTTTCTGATCGGCATTATACCATTTACAAAACAGACTAACATATATACTGGTTCTTAATAGGTTTGCAAAGCAAAGCTACTTAGAACCAGTTATACCGAGCCAATTGCAAGAAAGTTTTTTTTACAAATCTAACTTCATTCGGTATAAATCACTTTGGTATTAATTACTCAAGTTAATATAATCGTTCATAAGTTTTTGCAGCAACGCTTTTCCTTCTTGGGTTGCTAAACTATCAGTAGTATTGTTTGTTTTATAAATCAACCTGTTAAGCTTAATATCATACACAATTTTATCATTGTTTTTAATAAAGCCTAAACCTTCGTCAAAAGTATAAAAAGCCCAAGTATTTGAATCGTTTCCCAAAATATTTTTGCTCCATTTGAACTGCTCATAAGGAAGTGTAAGCTGCGATAATATTATTGCAGGTATATCCACATGTGAGGCTGGTCTATCAATAGTTTTACCTTTAAATTCATCTTTTAAAGCATCACCATAAATCAAACAAGGAATCCAATGACGCTCAATTTCAAAGTTTTGACGATTTTTTGGCAAGCGGTTTGTATGGTCGGCAAGCATTACAAAGATTGTATTTTGGAACCAAGGTTCTTTTTTTGCTTTTTCAATAAAGTTATCCAAGCATTCATCAGTATAATGGATAACATTCAGATAATCATCAACTAATTGCCCACCTTGATAAACTTTTTTTACTCTTTTGTCGAAAGGTTCATGACTGGTACTTGTCATTATTATTGAAAAGAAAGGTTGTTTGTTTTCAGATAAATCCTTAACCGTAAAATTAAATAATTCTTCATCAAAAGCGCCCCATTCATTATATAATTTATAGTTGAAATCATTTTGTCCAATTATCTTTTTAAAACCAGACGACTTTAAATAAGCCTCTGTATTAGCAAATTGCAAATCGCCTCCATAATAATACGAGGTATTATAGCCATTTGAAGCCAATACTTTTGCCAAACTGGGCATTTTATCAAATTTGCCAAATTTGCGTATAATTGTTGTTTTTGGTTGCGATGGAAAACCTGCAATTATGGCTGCCAAAGCTTGTTCAGTTCTAAAACCGCTTGAATAAAAATTTGTAAAAAGCAATCCTTCTTTTGCTAAAATAGTAAACTTTGGTGTAGCATCAATTTCTTTATTCAATGCACCAATGGTTTCAGCACCCCAACTTTCGAGTAAAACTATGATAATATTGGGTTTCGCAACTTTAAATAATTTGTTTGCTGAGCTATCGCTATTTTTTAATGTTAATTGAGAGAAAAAAACACCTGCTTTTTTGTCATCCATAAATTTGTATGGATTTGATTCAAAATCATCATTTTCGGCAAGTGCAGCTAAGCAATTCCACGTACTATTTACAGCAGCTTGGTTAAGCAATGGTTTTTCGGAAAAATAACTCCAACTTCTATCAATCGGAAATGTCTGAAATCCACCTCTAATGCCAATAAATACAAAACCTAAAAATAAAATAAAAAATACTGTTTTTTTCAACCAATTACTTTCTTTAATTAACAGATTGTGTTTAACTAACTTATTAAAAATCAATATTTCAATAATAGTTTGAAAGAAAAGTAAAAGCAATAATACAAAAATTGGAGCTACCTTTGTTGATGCTAAGGCTTCTTTAGGATAAGCTAAATAGGAAATAGCTTTATGGTTGATTTTTGAACCCCATTCTGCAAAAAGACCAATATCTGAAATTAAAATAAAATTACTGATTATCAACAGAATAATTGTGTAATACTTAATTGGTTTTCTGAAATCAACATTTTTTTTAATAAATAAAAATAAGAGAAGTATCAGTAATGGCAGAAAAATATAGCTAATTGTAGATAAATCAATAAAAAAAGAATGCGTATTGCATAAAAACCATTCTTTTATCGAAAATGGAAATGTATTGTAAAAAAAAGAAATAAAAATATTTCGTTGCAAAAAGAAAACTAAATACCAGAATAATAGATATTTAGATAAAAATAAAAATAATGATTTCATTGTTTTCGGTTAATTCATGCAAAAATAATGATTTTCTATTGATGATTACAGATATTCAATAGTTTTTAAGTAACCCAAAAAAAACTTATTTTTGTACAAATTAAATTTCAAATGAATTTTATTTATAAAATAAAAAAAATAAAACTTTCAATTCCATTGATTTTAGGTAGTGTAATACTTTTTACAACGGCTTTGTTTAGTACAGGTTATGATTTTGCTGACGAACATTTTCAAATTCTTGAAATTGCCAATTATAAAATTGGAAATACAACTGCTTCTACTTTAGCATGGGAGTTTCATGCACAAATGCGTCCTGGCTTACAACCAGCTATAGCTTATACTGTTATAAAAATATGCAATTTTTTCAGTATCAACAGCCCTTTTATAATTGCAACATTATTAAGATTAATTTCGGCAATACTTATATTACTTACAATTAGCTTGTTAGTCAAAGCTTTTAAAGAATACTTTTCAACACAACTTTCAAAAAATTACTTATACGCTTTGTTCCTTTTTACTTGGTTTTTGCCTTATAATTTTGTTAGATTTTCGTCCGAAAATTGGTCGGGCATGGCTTTTATGCTTGCATTAGCATTGTATTTATTAAATCGAGGAA
>CAYTJB010000062.1:2893-3412 GCA_964437995.1 uncultured Bacteroides sp.
AAAGAAAAATAATTTCAATTTATTATTTGTTGGCTTTTTAACAGGATTGTCTTTTGTATTCCGCTATCAATCAGCTTTTATGATTATTGGACTTGGATTGTGGATGATTATTATCGGAAAAGAAAACTTTAAGAAAATCATTTTATTTGGAATTGGTAATATTGCTGCAATTGTAATAGGAATTTTGTTAGATAGATGGTTATACGGCAACTGGGTATTGACATTTTGGAACTATCTTGATTTCAATATAATACAAGATAAAGTTTCTGAATTTGGAATTTTGCCTTGGTGGTTTTATTTTGAAAATATTTTCATGAAAGCAACGCCGCCCATTGGTTTTGCTATAATTATCTCATTTATATATATTTGGGTTAAGTATCCTAAAAACATCATAACTTGGATTTCAATACCTTTTGTGTTGATTCACATAATGATAGGTCATAAAGAACTCAGATTTCTTTACCCATTATTGATATTAATTCCAATAGTTTTTGCTGTTTTTATTACTAACATACAAAC
>CAYTJB010000062.1:3422-9036 GCA_964437995.1 uncultured Bacteroides sp.
ATCGGAATCAACATCGTAGTATTGTTAATTATGTGCTTTAAACTAGCTGATGAGTTGATTTCTTTTTATAAGTGCGTATATAAAAAATCTAAAAATCAAAATACTAAACTAATATTAGTTGGGAATGAAAATCCTTACATAAGAGGCGGGAAAAACTTACCAATTAATTTTTACAAACCCAAAACACTATTAATTAGCAATATACAAAGCGATACATTATTAACAGATAGTTTATTGCTTGAAAAAACTAAAAATTATTTGTTTGCAATTAAAAAATTTGATGCTCGTAACTCGTACATTTATAACAATTTACAATTTACAAAAATCTATCAAACTTATCCTGAATGGGTTGAGAAGTTTAATATAAACAATTGGATGTCAAGAACTAAAGTTTGGACTATTTATGAAATAAAAAAAATCAATGATGAATTGCATTCTCATTAAAAACAACTAATTTTGCAAAAACTAAAAATGGGAAGAATTTTAGCAATTGATTACGGGCAAAAACGTGTTGGAATAGCTGTAACTGATGAATTTCAGCTTATTGCTAATGGCTTAACTACGGTTCATTCCAAAGATATTTTTACGTTTTTAAAAGATTATGTTTCAAAAGAAAAAGTAGATTATTTTGTAGTGGGCGAACCTAAGCAAATGAACAATTTACCATCTGAATCCGTTAAGTTTATTGATCCTTTTATAAAACAATTAAAAAAAACGTTTCCTGAAATTTCCATTCAAAGAGTTGATGAACGATTTACTTCAAAAATGGCTTCGCAGACTATAATAACTGCTGGTTTAAAGAAAAAAGACAGACAAAATAAAGCATTGGTGGATACTATTAGTGCTACTATTATGTTGCAATCATTTATGGATATAAGACAGAATATTTAATTAAAATACAGAAATACATGCTATTACCGATTACAGCTTACGGTCATCCAACATTAAAGAAAGTTGCTCAAGATATTGATAAAAATTATCCAAATTTGGATATTATTATTAAGGACATGTTTGAAACCATGTACTACTCTAAAGGTGTAGGTTTAGCAGCTCCACAAGTAGATTTATCAATACGACTTTTAACAATAGATGCCACACCTTTTGCCGACGATTTTCCCGAAGCAAAAGATTTTAAAAAAGTAATGATTAATGCTTATATTATTGAAGAAGAAGGCGTTGAATGGAGTTTTAACGAAGGTTGTTTAAGTGTACCTGATATTCGCGAAGACGTGATGCGTAAACCCAAAATTAGGATTCAATATGTTGATGAAAACTTTGTGTCTTACGATGAAGTGTATGAGGGAGTTATAGCTCGAATTATTCAACATGAATACGACCATTTGGAAGGTATTCTTTTTGTAGAAAGACTTACTTCGCTTAAAAAGATGCTTTTAAAACGAAAATTGTTGGAAATTTCAAAAGGAAACGTAAAAGTAGATTATCGTATGAAGTTTCCATTTCAATATCGCAAAAAAAAATAATTTTATTACAAACATAAAAACACTAAACCATGAGAAAAATCAAAATTATTTCAGTTGTAATGCTTGGTATTATTGCATTTACAGCTTGCAAATCATCAAAAGACAAAACTGTTGAAAAAATTACAGTGTTGGAAAAAGAATTATTATCAGCTACTGTTAAAATTGACAGCACAAAAGCTCAGCAATTAGTTGATTTATACATAAGTTATGCTGATAATTTCAAAACTGATAGCGTTTCGCCTGTATATTTATTAAAAGCAGCTGATATTTCGATGAATATTATGAAGCATGCGCAATCCATTAGTTTGTTAGACAGAATAATGCTTGATTATCCTAATTTCCAAAAAGCACCCGATTGTTTGTTTTTAAAGGCATTTATTTATGAAAATCAAACTAAAGACTTAGAAAAAGCAGAGAAAACGTATAATGAGTTTTTGCAAAAATATCCTATTCACGAGTTAGCACCATCAGCCAAAGCAGCAGTTGATAATTTGGGTGTTCCTATTGAGACTTTAATTAAAAGTTTTGAAGAAAAAAACAAAACGGCAAAAGATAATGTAAAAGTTTAGTTGGGATAGTATAAAAAATCCTATTTTATACCGAATGAAATCAGGTTTGCAAAAAAAAACTTTGCTGCAATTAGCTCGGTATAACTGTTTCTTAACAATTTTGCTTTGCAAACCTGTTAAGAAACAGTATATATGGGAAAACAAAGCCATAAAAGGGTTAGCAAAATCTATTAGTAATTTTTTGTAAATTTAAAGATACTATTTAAACTTAGGATATACAATTTAATATCTTTAATGTTGGGGAGTAGATGAATCACACCTAAACCGCTTTCTTTTTTAAAAAAATGAATTACAACCATTGAAGTAAAAATATATGAAATACTTGTAACGATAGCTGCGCCATAAAATCCCCATTGCGGAATAGCCCAAAAACTCAACAACAGTGTAACTAACAAACCCAACGATGAGGCAATGGTATTGATATAAATTTTCCCAGTTCCCGAAAAATAATGTCCGATAAGCAACGAAAAACTATACATTACCACGCCCGGCGCCAAGCATAGCATAATGCAGTTGATATTTACAAACTCTTTTCCAAAAATAAAGCTATAAAATCCCGAAGGCAGTAATACCATAAAAATAATAATGGAAAGGCTTACCAACAAACTAATTTTGGTTAAATTAGCCGTTAATTGTTGAGAATATTTATTATCGGATGAATTTGCAATACGTGCATATTGCACCATTGCCATACTACCACTTACCATCCATACAGCTTCAGTTAATGAAACGCCATTTGAATAAATGCCCAATTGTTCGCCACCTTTATATTTTTCGAGCAAATAATAGCTCAAACGAGCATTGAGCATAGAAGTAATATGGGATATTTGATTAAAAAATCCAAGACTAAACATGGCAATTAGCGTAGCTTTCCAGCTATTATTTTGTATCAACGACTTATTATTAGTATTTTTAAGCAAAAATATACTCAATACAAAACTTAACAAATAAGCCATGTACAAGGCATAAATATAAGCCATTACATCTGTTTTTTTAGCAAAAACAAAAAAGGAAATCAATGCTATCAATGTAAAAATAGGTTGCACTAAACTTACCCAATTGGAAGCATTTACTTTTTCTTTGCCCAACAATATGTTAGAATTGATGGAAGCGTAGGAAATAATAAGCGAAAGCAAACAAATATGTCCTATAAAATCGCGATGTACAATATTTGAAAAATATAAAATAATATAAAACACAATAGCTGTAAATATGCTCCACACATAAGAAAGCGAAATTAAATAGCTTACTTTGTAGCGAGGCGTAAGATACACCAAAGTAGCACCTCCTGCAATATTTACAAAAATAAGAATAAACGAAATGGTAGTTAGCACAATGCTTTGCTCACCTTTGCCAATAGCACCCAAATATCGCGAAACAACAATAGCAATCAACAAATTGCAAATTGCAGAAGCTAATTTTATAGAAAAAGTGTTAAAGATTTTATTTACCACAGCTATTATATTGTTTTATTTAAAAACAGATTTGTAAATTTCAATATATTGTTTTCCAATTACTTCGTAGCTAAAATGATTTTCGGCGTAAGCTCTAATTTGAGTTGAATTATAATTACGACAAGTGTCAAGTATTGTATCTAACTCCGAAATAAGCATTTCTATATTTTGAGCTTCTATTAAAATACCATTATTTTCGTTTACATGCTCAGCTATTCCACCTACATTTGTTGATAAAACAGGCAATCCACACGACATTGCTTCAGCAATAACGCACGGGAAATTCTCGTAATTACTAAAAAGCAAATTGCTGCATAATTTCAGCTACTTCTGCTGTATTTTTTTTACCATGGAAAATAATTTTATCAGCAATCCCTAACGTATTAATTTTGTTTTGATATTGCTCAAAATTACCATCGCTTATAATTTCAAGCACAAAGTCATTTCTATGTTTTTTTAGTTCACTTATTGCAGTTAGTATCCCGTTAAAATTCTTTTGCTCTTCCACCAATGATGAAACATGTACTATTCGCTTTACTTCTGTATTGGATGCTTGCTTTTGCTTAAACAAATTAATTTCAACTACATTTGGAATTATATTGTAATTTCCTGTGATTTTAAAATTCTGCATAGCCAAAGCAAGGTTTTGAGTAACAGGTGTTAATGCAGCAGTTTTTTTTGCAAAGTATCGGTAAAAAAACATGGAACTATTCGGTTTATTGGCATCTTGTGGCAAATATCCTGTCCAATGTTCGGTAATAATATAAGGAATTTTTTTTGTGAGTTTAAAATAATAGGCAATCAAACCTATTGGTATTAAAACATTTGCATGAATAATAGCTGGTTTTGTGTTTTTATATATTTGTTTGAAACCAAAATGGTAAGCAGTAAGAATTTTGCAAAATTTAAAAAATGACGCAATAAAAGGAAGGTTTGTTTTAATTTTCTTTAAATAAACAATGTGAATATCAAGATTATTATGCCTTTCAACAACATACTCTCTTTTAACATCAGAAGCTGAATGAAAACAAACATGAAGAACACTGACATCAGCATAAAGAGAAACAGCTTCGGCATGTTTTTCTACAAAATTTCCCAACGTTGGATTCTCTTTATTAGGAAACCATGACGAAATAAATAAAACCTTTAATTTTTGTTGATTCATGTTCGGAATAATTTAGCAAACCTACTTAATTTTTTTTATTTTTAACTGAATATTCTAAAAAAAATTGTGTAGGTTTGCCTTTAACAATGAAAAATAGACTTTTAATTATAGATAATTACGATTCATTTACATATAACTTGGTTCAAATGATTGAACAATGTGGTGTAAATGAATACATTATTGTAAAAAATAATGAAATTACCCTTGCCGAAGCTGGAAATTTTGATAGTTTTTTGTTTTCGCCAGGTGCAGGAATACCCTCAGAAGCAGGAATAATGTGCGATTTAATCAAACGTTATGCTTCCGAAAAAAAGATGTTAGGCATTTGCTTAGGACATCAAGCTATTGCCGAATGTTTTGGAGCTAAATTAGTACAAATGGAAGACATTATGCACGGTATAGCTTCCGAAACCATTCTTACTCAAGAAAAAGATGTATTATTTGCGAATATGCCATCTGACTTCATTACAGGACGTTATCACTCATGGATAGTAAGTCGCGAAAACTTTCCTGATGAGTTAGCTATTACAGCTATTGATAATCAACAACATATTATGGCTATAAAACACAAGCAATTTGATATTCATGGCGTACAATTTCATCCTGAATCGTACATTACCCAAGATGGGATTAGAATTATTAAAAATTGGTTGGATGATTAGTAATTCGTGATTAGTTGGTAAAAAACTTTAAATTACAAACTCCAATCAATTTCTGGTTTTCCCATTTGGCGAAGCAACTCATTGGTTTTTGAAAAATGTTTGCATCCATAAAAGCCTCTATAAACCGAAAAAGGAGACGGATGAGCTGCTTTCAGAATATGATGTTTTTCTGAATTAATCAAGGTTTCTTTTGCTTGAGCATAATTTCCCCAAAGTATAAATATTAAACCTTCTTTTTTATCGGATAATGTCCTGATAACAGCATCGGTAAAAATTTCCCATC
>CAYTJB010000062.1:9046-13458 GCA_964437995.1 uncultured Bacteroides sp.
CTTGATTGGCTCGCACGGTAAGCGTAGCATTGAGCAGCAATATACCTTGTTTTGCCCATTTTTCTAAATTACCACTACCAGAAATCTTAATTCCAATGTCGGTTTCAATTTCTTTGTAAATATTTTGTAATGAAGGAGGCGGTTTTACACCATCCTGAACCGAAAAACACAACCCATGTGCTTGTCCGACACCATGATAGGGGTCTTGCCCTAATATCACAACTTTAACCTCTTCGAAAGGTGTTAAATCAAATGCTGCAAATATTTGTGAACCTAAAGGGTAAACGATATGTTGCTTTTTTTCTTCAATCAAAAAGTTTTTTAATATTGAGAAATACTCCGATTCAAATTCATTGTTTAGTACTTCTTTCCAGCTACTGTTAATCTTAACATTCATTTTATTATTTTTTATACAATATTTATTTCTCAAAAACGTTTTTAAACATCAAATTGTTGAAAAATAGTAGAAAATATTTTTTTAATAATTCACATAAAATAAGTAATTTTGCCATTTATTAAAAATATTTAGTTTGTAAAAATATGAAAAAAATTGGAATTTTATTAGCCTCATTTGTAATTGCAGTTATTTTATTTTCATCTTGTGCATCACAACGTAAATGTGATGCGTATAGCTCAGTACATAGAGACAAAGTTGAAAAAATAGGTTATTAATAGGATTTTGTATTTAACTTTTCGCATCATCTTGTTTGCTTAAAACTATAGTTAACAGGGGAATGTATATATTCTTTTGGTTTTTATTGACAAAAAAAGAATGCACAAAATTAAAGTATCTTTTGTTGTTTTTTTTCTCATACTTATAACAAGTATTGATACATTTTGTCAATCGCCTACCAATCTTGATAAATCCGTTTTATACCGCAAAGAAAAAGCATTTCATTTTGTATTACATAACGAAGGTTGGGGTATTGGATACCGTAAAGGTAATCATCTTACCTACTTCAAAACTCGTATGTATGAATGCGAATTGGTAGGAATGAGCCATCCTAAAGAAACAAAGTCAGAAAATCCTTATTTTGGAGATGCACATAGTTTTGTGTATGGACAGCTTAATAGCCTTTATATACTGAGAGGTGGAATAGGTTACAAAAAGTTGTTGAATGACAAGCCTTATTGGGGTGGCATACAACTAAGCTATACTTATTTTGGAGGTTTTTCGCTTGGATTGGCTCGTCCAAAATCTCTTTATATCATAAATTTAGACAACACCAGTCCTTATGGATATCATCTTACCCTTGAACGTTACAACCCTAGTAAACATTTTCAGGATAATATTTATGGAGGAGGTCCTTTGCTCAAAGGATTTGAAGCTTTAAAACCTTACCCTGGTTTATATGGAAAATTTGGCATTAATTTCGAATTTGGCGAATATGACGAAAAGATAAGAGCTATTGAAGTGGGTGCTATTTTCGATTATTATTTTGCCGAAATACCAATGATGGCTTTCAATAAATATCCAAACTATTTTCTAACACTTTATATTAGCGTTCAATTTGGGAAAAGATATAATTTGTATTAAATTTAAATGTGTTGTTAAATCAATGTATTTTTTTATTTTCAAAGTTTTCTTAGCGAAATATCTATTATTTTTAATTGCAAAAACAAACTAAGTTGTTAATTAAATAAAATTTAGTATTTGTACTTTGTAAATTTTTTCTACTTTTGCTTTCCCTTTTAATTAGGGAAGCAAACTAATTTATTTTATTATTAATGTACAGATCATCTCTATCGGATTTCCATTTTTAAACTATGGAAAGAGAATTCTAAATCTGTTAACAATACAGAAAGTGTATGAAAAAATTATCCCAAGAACCTGTTGCTAATCAGGATGAAGTAATTAACAAAGACGAATTACAAACAAAGAAAAAACCAAGCAAAGCTACTCCTAAAACCAAAGCTTTGCCTGCAAAGCCAAAAGTCAGTAGCAAGAAACCAAAGCTTGACGAAAAAGTAACTACAGCTAAAGTTGCAAAACCAAAAGCAATTACTAAACCAAAAGCTAAGAAAGAAGAAAGTAAAACTTCTACAAAAGCTAAGTCAACAACAGTAAAAACTAAAAAAGCAGAAGATGCTGTTGCCGAAAAAAAACAAAAAGCACCTGCAAAAAAAGCAAAACCTATTGTAGAAACAACAGAATCTATTGCAATAGCAAAGAAAGCTCCAAAAGAAACTCCAATTGATGTTATAGCTGAGCCAATTATTGAGGTTAATGATTTGGAATATATCAAATTAGAAGAAGAATACAGCCATTTTTCTAAAGAAGAATTAATTGAAACCTTGAATGTATTGGTTCAAGAAGAAGACATTAATAGCATAAAAACGAAAGTTACGCTTATAAAAGTAGCTTTTTTGAAAATAGTAAAAGAAGAAAAACGTCAAATATTAGAAAAATATATCGAAGAAGGTGGCGTAAAGGAAGACTTTGAGCCAGCTGACGATGAAACCGAAATAAGTTTTAAAGCCGCTTTTGATATTTATAGAGAGCGAAAAAATAAATATAACGAAGAACAAGAAAAAATAAAACTCGAAAATTTAGCTAAAAAGCAACAAATTATCGAAGATCTTAAAGTGCTTATCAATTCCGAAGAAACTTTAAAGAAAACTTATGACGATTTTAAAATTTTGCAAGAAAAATGGAAAGAAATAGGGCAAGTTCCTCATACTGATAACAATACTTTATGGCAAAATTATCATTTTTTAATTGAAAAGTTTTTCGATAAAGTTAAAATAAACAAAGAATTAAAAGACCTCGACCTCAAAAAAAACATGGAAGCCAAAATTCAGCTTTGCGAAAAAGCCGAAGAGTTATTATTGGAACCTTCCATTACCATTTCTTTTAAAAAATTACAGGATTACCATGATAAATGGAAAGAAATAGGTCCTGTACCGGCAGATAAAAAAGACGAAATTTGGGAAAGATTTAAAACTGCATCAGACCAAATAAATCATCTTCGCCACGAATTTTACGAAACACAACACAAACAAGAAGACAATAATTTAATTGCCAAAACAGCTTTGTGCGAAAAAGCCGAACAAATTCTTTCGGTAGAATGTAACAGCCTAAAACAATGGCAAGATGCAACTACAGAATTAAACGATTTGCTAAAAATTTGGAAAACCATAGGACCCGCTCCCAAAAAACAAAATAACGAAATTTGGGCACGTTTTAAAACCTATTTAGATACTTTTTTTGCCAACAAAAATGAGTTTTTTGGCAAAGTAAAAGACGAACAACAAAACAATTTAAACCTTAAAGTAGATTTATGCTTACAAGCTGAAGCTATTAAAGAACGTAACGATTGGAAACATGCAACCAACGATTTGTTGAATTTGCAAAAGCAATGGAAAGAAATTGGACCTGTACCTCGCAAACAACAAGATAAGATATGGTTGCGTTTTAGAGCTGCTTGCGATGAATTTTTTAAAACCAAAGCTGATTTCTTTTCACATATCAACGAACACGAAGCTACCAACTTAAAACTAAAAGAAGAACTCATCGAAAAAATTAAAACATTCAAATTTGGCGACGACCGCAATGAAAATTTACAATTACTCAAAGATTTCCAACGCGAATGGTCGGAAATTGGACATATTCCTATGAAAGAAAAAGATAGGATTCAAGCTGAATTTCGCAAAGTAATTAATAATTGTTTTGAGCAACTTAAAATAAGCAATACCGAAGCTTCTGCTATTAACTACAAAAACAAAGTGGAAAGCATGAAGGGGAATGGTGAAGGCAGGCAGATGATTGGTAAAGAAAAGATTTTTATTTCTTCAAAAATAGCTAAGTTAAAAGAAGACATCAATTTGTGGGAAAATAATATTGGTTTTTTTGCACACTCAAAACAAACTGAAATCTTAAAAACAGAATTTGCCAAGAAAATTGATGCCGCCAAACAAGAAGTTATTTTGTTGGAAGCCAAATTTAAAATGCTGATGAATTCTTAGTGAGTTTGTAAAGTTAAGCATTGCTTACTCCCGAAAGGAACAATTTTGGATTTGTATCCATTTTGTATAGTTGCTTTAACTCTTCATTAAATTTGTAAAAATAAAAAAGCCTAAAAATCAGCATGTTTGTATTTTTAACATTGTGAAATTTAGGCTTTTGGTGATTCCGACTGGATTCGAACCAGTGGCCCACAGCTTAGAAGGCTGTTGCTCTATCCAACTGAGCTACGGAACCATCGTGTTTAAAAAAAAAGGAACTTAATCGTTCCATTTTTTATTTTTTGTTGTCGGGGTGGCAGGATTATCAAACCTTTGCGACCTTCCCGATACAAAATCGGGATGCAATAACCACAAGAACGAACAAATTGTCGGGGTGGCAGGATTATTAAAACCTTTGCGACCTTCCCGATACAAAATCGGGACGCAATAACCACAAGAACGAACAA
>CAYTJB010000063.1:0-10951 GCA_964437995.1 uncultured Bacteroides sp.
AATTCCCGTAGCAATGTATCAAATTCAAAATCAGTAATTGTCGGTTTATCTAACACATAATAATTATAATTATGAGCATTCAACTGCTCATGCAACTCATTGATTCGTTTTTCTATTTGCTGATTATCCATACATTAAAGAATTATTGGTAATTATTCTATTTAATTGCTCAATGTTTCTTTTCCAGTTAAAATTCTTATGTACAAAATTATATCCATTCAAGGCAATTTCATTATTTTTAGTTTCATTTTCTAACAACATGCAAATGTGGTTTGCAAGCACTTCCGAAATATCTCCAACCAAAACTTCTTTATTTTCAGTAGCTTTCAAAGCATCGTTAGCAAGTGAAGTTGTAATACAAGGCAGTTGCATTGCCATTGCTTCAAGTAACTTATTTTGCAAACCTGTTCCAATTCGCATAGGAGCAATAAATACTTTTGACTTTGCATAACAAACTCTCATATCATCAACCCAACCAGTAACTTCAACATTGGCTGATTGTAAGTTTCGAACTATTGTATTAGGAGAAGAACCAGCAAGTAAAACTTTTGCATTAGGAAACTTTTTTATTACCAACGGTAAAATATCTTTTACAAGAAACTGTGCCGCATCAATATTAGGCGGATAAGCCATATTACCTGTGAATACAATATCATATTCCTTTTCTATTTTTATAGGCTGATAATAGGATGTATCAACGCCATTAGGAAGTACGAAAATTTCTTTATTTTGAGGATGAGGAATTAAGTCCCTGTCCGTTTCTGAAATTATTATTTTATGATTAAATAATTGAAAAACATCATGTTCATATTTTATTAATCGCTTATATTCCGATTTTAATAAAGGTTTTAAATAAAATACATCGGTAAACATTCTCCGTTTTACACCATACGAAAAAACATCTTGATAATCAATCGTTTTGGAAATATTTATATTTTTTACATATTCTGCCATTCGGATAAGTTGGCAAAAAATATGATCGGGTTGAATAGTTTCTATAATAGATTCTATGTGCCTTTTAGCTCTATGGTTATAAAAATATCCTACCTGAAAAGGCTTTCCTGTAAAAAAAGCTTTGATAACATTAAATGCAATGCTGATTTTAGATATATTTACAACATATACTTCTTTACAATAAGGTTTTAGCTTTGCCAATGCTTCGGAATGCAAAGGGTTTTCGTTCAAACAACAAAGGTAAATATCGTGGTATTCAGACAAATAACGAATAAAATTAAATGCTCTTAATTTATCGCCTTTGTCTAATGGATAAGGAACTCTTGATAAAACAACAAATATCTTCATAATTAATCTTTTTTCAATATTTGTTCATAGAAAGCAATTAATTTATCTATAATTACATTATTATTATGCTCTTTTTCTATTAGTTTACGAGCATTTTGAGCAATTAATGCTTGTTTTTCTTTATTACAAATTATTTCAACAACAGCATTTTTAAAATCATCAATAGAATTAGCAATAATAATATTTTCGTTGTTTGTATAGTTTATTCCTTCTGCACCTACGCTTGTTGTAATTACTACTTTACCCATTGCCATTGCTTCTACAATTTTAATTCTTATGCCACTTCCCGAAAACAAAGGTACGATCATTATAGCTTTTGATTGAATAAATGATATAGCATTTTCAACTTCGCCCAAAATTTTAACATTTGGATAAGTTGAATTTAAAAGCCATTGAGGCATGGATCTACCTGCAAGGTAAAATTTCAAATCGGGTAATTCGTTGTGAATCAAATGCCAAACATTATCCAAAAACCATTTAATTCCTTGTTGATTTGGCATCCAGTTCATAGCACCTATGTGGAATAAACCTACAGTTTCAGTTTGATGCTCAAGGATATATTTTTTGACATCAATTCCAAAAGGAATATCTGTCATAGCTTTATAACATCCTGATTGTTGAAAAAAATCGGCATCATTTTTAGTAATGGTAGCAATTCCATCATATTGATTCAATGCGGAAAGTTCGTAATTTTTCAACGTTGTTGTTAAATGTTTTAGGTAGCATTTTTTAAAAGGATTTTTAGTTTCCTTTGAAATTCTTTCCCAAATTAAGTGTTCAACATTGTGCGAACGCAATACAATTTTTGCATTAGAATATTTACGAATTGCAGAAATATAAGGTGTTATAAATAATGTTTCTAATTGTATAATATCATAAGCGTTTTGTTGAAGTATTTCTATGAGCTTATTTTCAAAATCTTTTGAAACAAAACGTTGAACATGATACGATTTTGAAGAAAATAAATTTAAAAAAGCATGTAATGGATTGATTTTTAAATCAATAAAAACAGATTCGAATTGTGTAGCTTTTAAATACCATTCGGGATATAATTCAGGCTGA
Organism: uncultured Bacteroides sp.; assembly: GCA_964437995.1. Classification (GTDB taxonomy): domain Bacteria; phylum Bacteroidota; class Bacteroidia; order Bacteroidales; family JACABE01; genus JACABE01. The sequence continues at coordinate 2,365 of CAYTJB010000063.1, forward strand.
GCAAGATTTTTAAAACTGCTTATAGCCAGCACTTTAACATTATGTCCTTTATTGAGCAAACCTTGAGTAATTGCATTCATGGCAATGGAACCGCCTTCGAGTGGAGGAAAAGGTGGTTTATTACAAATTTGCAGAATATTCATTGATTGGTAATTGGTGATTAGTGAGTTATGATTTATTTAAAGTTATTTTCTTTGTTAGTTTTTTAAACAATCTTGCCCAAACATCACTATCAAAAAGTGGCGAATCTGTTGTAGCTTTTATGGTTAAAAGAATTCCTATTGGCAAAAAAATAAGCGACGATAACCACATTCCTTCAAAAGCATTCAAAACACCTTCTCTAGCTGATTTTTCGCCAATCATGGATATAATATGAAAAATAACAAAAAATAATACTGACATTACTACGGGTAAACCAAAACCACCTTTTCGGATAATAGCACCCAACGGTGCTCCAATAAAAAACAAAATCAAACAAGCGATTGATAAGGTAAATTTTCGCTGCCATTCTATATCATAGCGACGAATAAATTCTTCACTATCTTTAAAATCCATTGTCCAATAGTCAATATCATATTTTACATTATGAAGCGATTGCAAAGCAGTTTCAATGATTTGATTTTTTCTTGAAGCTTCAAAATTTGATAAAAAATCGTTCTTTAATATAGGCAAAGTATCAGCTTTTGCTGTACTTGTAGAATCGTATTGTGTTGTAAAAAACTGAAAACGATTTATTGAGTTTTTATAAAACTCTACTTTTTTAGCTTTTAAACCTATTTTTAAGGTATCTTCAGTTTTGGTTAATTGTGTTAAATTAAGCATTTGAAAATGATTTTTGAACAAACCTTCATTGGTTTTTGATAACGCAAAAGCAGATAAATCAAATCTTCGAAATTCTTCTTTGAAGCTTGTACGAACCATAGGCCGTCTCAAAATATTTCCATAACTACTTAAATCCTCATCATAATTGTAGCCATCATACAATGTAAAAAACATAAAATGATTGTCGGCTGTTTGTTCCATTTTCCCCGATTTTGCAATAGTTAATTTAGAATTTCCATTTTGCTCAGTATGATCATAAACCATAATATCATGCAAGGTTTTTCCATCTCTACTTTTTTTACCTATTTTAATAATATAACCATCTATTCCATCATAATACATACCTTCTTGAATATTAACAGCAGGCTTTTTGGATTGGACATCGTAAAGCAAAGATTTAAATTTTAAATTAGCATAAGGCATTACATTGTTTGAAAAATAAAAAGCAATTCCACTAATTATTATAGATATAACTATCAATGGTTTCATAATCGTTCGCAACGAAATGCCAGATGCTTTTATGGCTGTGAGTTCGTATTTTTCGCCTAAATTACCAAACGTCATTAAGGAAGAAAGTAATATTGACAAAGGTAAAGCCATTGGAACAAATGTAACAGATACATAAAACATTAGTTTAGCTATAATATATCCATCTAACCCTTTACCAACAAAATCATCAATGTACTTCCATAAAAACTGCATTAAAAGGATAAACATAGCAATAAAAAAAGTCATTACCAAAGGTCCTAAATATATTTTTATGACAAATAGATATATTTTTTTCACGTATTTAATGATTTTATAATGCAAACCTACACATTTTTTAGAAATATTTGCTTACATTTACTGTTTAAATAAGTTAAATGATTGTAAAATATGGTAAGTAGGCGAGTTGTTTTTAGTTTAAAAATCATTTATTTGCTTTATTTTCAGAAATTTTATTGTAAAATTTCGTTATTTTGCAAAAAAATGCAAAAATGAATATTCTACTTTTAGGTTCTGGAGGCAGAGAACATGCGTTGGCATGGAAAATAAAGCAAAGCAAAAAGTTAAATGAGTTATACATAGCACCTGGTAATGCCGGTACTGCAATGTGTGGTACGAATGTTAGTATTGACCCGATTGATTTTGAAAAAATTAAATGGTTTGTAATAGAAAAAAGTATTTCAATGATTGTAGTGGGACCAGAAACACCATTGGTAGAAGGTGTTCACGATTTTTTTCTTGCAGATAAGGCTATTCAGCATGTTCCCGTGATTGGTCCTCAAAAATTAGGAGCAATGCTCGAAGGCAGTAAAGATTTCTCTAAAAAATTCATGCAAAAACATGGTATTCCTACTGCAGCATATAAAACTTTTACAAAAAATCAATTACGCGATGGTGTGGCTTTTATTAATTCCTTAGAACCGCCTTATGTGTTGAAAGCTGATGGATTAGCTGCAGGAAAAGGTGTAATTATTACCGAAAATCAAGGAGAAGCTGTGCAAGTATTAAACTATATGCTGGCTGATGCTTTGTTTGGAGAGGCTTCGTCAAAAGTTGTAATCGAAGAATATTTAAGCGGAATAGAACTCTCTGTTTTTGTGGCTACTGATGGAAATTCGTACAAAATATTGCCAGTTGCTAAGGACTACAAAAGAATTGGTGAAGGAGATTCTGGTCCCAATACAGGTGGCATGGGTTCGGTAAGTCATGTTCCTTTTGCCGATAAGGCTTTTATGCAAAAAGTGGAACAAAAAATTATAATTCCGACTATTAACGGCTTAAAGAAAGACAATATTCCTTATAAAGGTTTTGTTTTTATAGGATTAATGAATGTAAAAGGCGAACCTTATGTGATAGAATACAATGCTCGCTTAGGTGACCCTGAAACAGAAACTGTAATACCTCGTATAAAGAGTGATATTATTGATTTATTTGAAGGTATTGCTAATGGAAATCTTGCTGAAAAAGAAATTGTTTTTGACGAACGTACTGCTGTTTGTATAATGTTGGTTGCCAAAGGCTATCCCGATAGCTACGAAAAAGGGAAACATATTAAAAATCTTGATAAAGTAACCGATAGTATTGTATTTCATGCAGGTACAAAAACTGATGCAAATGGAAATATTCTAACAAATGGAGGCAGAGTGATTGCTATTACTTCTTTTGGTAATACCATTGAAGAAGCCAAAGCTATTTCCTTAAAAAATGCTAAAATCATTGATTTTGATGGAAAATATTATCGGAAAGATATTGGGAAAGATTTGTTGGTAATTGGTAATTAGTGATTTGTTAATTAGGCTTCTGCTTTCTCTTAATTCCGATAACATTCGGCATTTTTCTAAATTCGCTATTACGGTCATGAGCAAATGTTCGGCTTACATAGCTGCCAATTTTTTCCACTACGGTTTCTCCGTTATTCAAATATAGTGAAGACTCTGGACCACCTTCCAAATACATTGCTGTTTGAATATCGGCAGGTAATTTCAGCATAAATTTGATAAACTCATTGGGTGTATAAGGCGAACGTGTAAAAATAAACAAAACATTTCCTTTTTTATCAATTGCCAATACCACCATACTGCATCGCATCTTGCGTTTTTGTTTCCATTCTAACGGTTTACGATTATTATCAATCATTCGCATGGACTGTGAAAACGATTGGTATTTATCTTTGTAAACATTCCAGTTTTCGTTTTGTAAATCAATGATTTTGAATGGAGGAAAAGTACTATCAATAGGATTAAAGGCTGCAACTGCAAAATAATTTGGTTTTAAATCATAATTATTTATATGATTATAATTTTTCATATATCCTACATTGCTTATATGGCTTGCACCGCCATACATTCCTGCGTTGATAGCCGCGACCAATCCACACATTTCGCTCCAATCTCTTACAGAACGTTGTAAACTATCATGTTCTGAAGCCGTTACTAAATGAAAAGAAAAATATTTAGGGTCAATTTTCAAGATAGTAACATTTGCATCACTAATACGTGTAATGCGTGGAGCTTTAACCTCAGCAAGATATAAGCCTTTTTCCACAACTTTCCACTCAATTCTTTTTGGTGGATTTTCAGCAAAAGCAAAGGATTGATTCATACAAATCAATAGAAATAAAAGATATATATTGTTTTTTAAAGTCATTTATATTTTTTTATTAGCCATAATTTTGCTAAAACACTAAGAAAATAGTTGTTTGATTAAACCAAATAATACCAAAGTGATTTATAAATTAGTTCGTTTTGTAAATGGTATAATGCCGATTAGAAAGATGTTGTAGTTCCAAGAACGATAGTGAATTGGACTACTACATATTTCATTTCGGTATATCTATAAATTTTTGTCGATAGTTTCTTCGTGCCTTTGTGGCAATAATTATAATATTAAAAAAAAGACGAGGCAAGCCCCGTCCTTCTTTTATTGATTTTGTTGATTCTTATAATTTTGCAATAATTGCATCAGCCATTTGCTTAGTAGATGCAGCACCTTGCTTAATTGCATCTTGCGAACCACGAAGTTTTTTCATATCATAACTTTGTACTTTGCCTTCTTCAACAACAATAGCAATCGCTTTTTGGATTTTTGCTGAAATTGCTTTTTCACCCAAATAATCCAACATCATACATGCCGACATTACCATTGCAATTGGATTAACAATAGAAGTTTCGTAATCAGCATATTTTGGAGCCGAACCATGAGTAGGTTCAAACACGGCTACACCGCCTTCGCCAAATTGTGCACTGCATGCAAATCCTAAACCACCTATTAATCCTGCAAAACCATCAGAAATAATATCGCCAAACATATTGCTTGCTACCAAAACATTGTAATCTTCTGGATTTTTGGTTAACCACATCATTTGTGCATCAATGTTGGTATCCCAAACTGCAATTTCAGGATATTCTTTTTTGCTCATTTCCTGAGCAATTTTGAGCATCATACCTGATGTTTCGCGAACTACATTTGGCTTTTCGCAAACGGTAATTCCTTTATAGCCATTTTCTTTAGCATATTCAAAGGCAGCTTTGATGATGCGTGTGCAATATTTTTTGGTAAGAATACGCGTTGAAACTGCCAATTCTTCTTTTGGACACCACCCAAAATTTTCTTTAAACTTAGGATGCGTCATAAGTGCATCATAAACAGGAACAGGAGGATTAGTCCACTCAATACCACCATACAAACCTTCGGTATTTTGACGGAAAATCATAGCATCCACCATCGGTTCTTCAATAGTGTTATTAGCACCTTTACGAATAAAATTTAAAGGATTGCCTTTGAAAGTTTTACATGGACGCATACAAATATCCATTTTAAAGTGCTGACGCATAGCTACGATAGGACTGTAATATACACAACCTTTATCTTTTAGCTCAGGAGCTAATTCAGCTATTGCTTTGTCTTTTGGTTTTGAGGTAATAGCACCAAACAAACCTATTTTGTGTTTTTCTAATAATGCTATAGTTCTGTCGGGTAGTGGATTACCTTCTTTGCACCAATATTCCCAACCAATATCTCCATTAACGTACTCAGCATCAAAACCAGCTGCATCTAATACTCTAATTGTTTCGTCGAGTACTACTTTACCGATACCGTCGCCAGGCATCGCTACAATTGTTCTTTTTCCCATATTTTTAATGTTTTTTGTATATGATTTTTTGTTTTAAAATTTGCGTCAAAAATACAATAGATTTTTGTATTTGCAATAAATAAAAATAAATTTTTATTGACATTTTTTTCTGTTTTTTTGGAATAGAATTTTTAAAAAAAGAGGCTACTTTTTCTCAAAAGCAGCCTCTAACAAAAAAACATGAAAAACTTACAATTTATGATTGTAAATTGAATACAAAGATACAACATTTTTGAAGGAAATAGTAATTTATTTTTCAAAAAAATCCTAAAAGCAATTTTCGGCATAATTACTATAATTTATACTATTTTTGCATTAAATTATCAATACAATTGAAAAACAACTTAAATCATCCGGTTTTTAAAATAGTATCAGCAGTTGCCGACGAAATGCAAGTAAAATGCTATGCCATTGGCGGATATGTTCGCGATGTTATCATGCAACGCCCTTCGGTTGATATTGATATTGTGGTAATGGGAAGCGGCATTGAGTTGGCACAAAAAGTTGCGTCAAGAATAAGCAAAGACATAACTGTTAATGTTTTCAAGAGTTTTGGCACAGCTATGTTTCATTATTATTATGACGATAAAAACTGGCAAATTGAATTTGTGGGAGCCCGTAAGGAATCATACCGTACTGATTCTCGCAAACCCATTGTAGAAGATGGTTCGTTAGAAGATGACCAAAATCGCCGTGATTTTACTATCAATGCACTGGCTTTTAGTTTAAACAAAGAAGATTACGGATGTTTACTCGACCCATTTAATGGCATAAATGACATTGATAATCAATTGATACGCACTCCACTCGACCCTGATATTACATTTTCTGATGATCCTTTGCGTATGATGCGTGCCATACGCTTTGCTTCGCAATTAAATTTCACTATTGTTGACGAAACCTTAGAAGCCATTGCACGCAATGCACATCGTATTGAAATTGTTTCGGGCGAAAGGGTAATGGAAGAACTGAATAAATTGATTTTATCTCCAAAACCTTCAATTGGGTTTAACTTGTTAATGGAAACCGATTTGTTGCAACTTATTTTTCCTGAAATGTTGGAGTTAAAAGGAGCTGAATACATTGAAGGCAAGGGGCATAAAGATAATTTTTTGCATACCTTAGAAGTGTTGGATAATTTATCCAAAAACACCGATAATCTTTGGTTGCGATGGGCAGCCATATTGCACGATATTGCCAAGCCTCAAACCAAAAAATTTGTAAAAGGAATTGGCTGGACTTTCCACTCGCATGAGTTTTTAGGTTCAAAAATGGTTTCCCGTATTTTTCGCAGATTAAAACTGCCAATGAACGAAAAAATGAAGTATGTGGAAAAATTGGTATTGTTGCATTTGCGTCCGATTGTGCTTGCCGAAGACATTGTAAGCGATTCTGCCGTAAGAAGATTGCTCTTTGAAGCTGGCGATGATGTGGAAGATTTGATGTTGCTTTGCGAAGCAGATATTACTTCCAAAAATTCGATAAAAGTTAAAAAGTATTTACGAAACTTTGAGATTGTTCGTGAGAAATTAAAAGAAATAGAAGAAAAAGACCGTGTACGCAACTTTCAACCGCCTATAACTGGCGAAGATATTATGCAAACCTTTGGCATACAACCTTGTAAAGAAGTAGGCATTATCAAAAATACAATAAAAGATGCCATTATGGACGGTGTTATTCATAATGAACGCAACGAAGCTTGGGATTTAATGCTGAAAGAAGGTAAAAAGCTGGGGTTGAGAGTAATAAAGAATAAACACTGACAGGTCTATTGCACGCTGTCAGGTTTTTAAAATAGACCTGTCAGCGTGCAAGCACCTGACAGTGTCAAATAAAACTGCTATAACTATTTTTTATAAAAATTTGTAAATAATTTCAGTTTTCATGCTTTACATTTAATAATCAATTACTTTTGCATAGAAATATTACCTTTTTACTTTAACCAATGCTAAATAGAATGAAAAAAAGCGTAAAATGGACTTCCTTAATAGTTGCATCAACAATACTTATCTTTTGGAGCTGTAATTCTAACAATAAAGAAAACAATTCAAAGTCAAAAGAAAAATCACAATCAAAAGTAAGTGGATTCGTCGTAAATCCTTCATTACTTATAAACGAAATTTCTGTTTCTGGATCTTTATTGCCTTACGAATCAGTGACTTTGATGAACGAAATTGCAGGCAGAGTTGTGCTTATTAATTTGCCCGAAGGAAAATTTGTTAAAAAAGGAACGCTACTTGTAAAGCTTTTTGATGATGACTTACAGGCTAATCTTAAAAAATTGCAAACACAATTGGCAATACAAGAAAAAACGTACAAACGACAAACCGAACTATTGAAAGCCAATGGCATTAGTCAATCCGATTATGACCAAACCTATTTACAAGTTAATTCTTTAAAAGCAGATATTGAAGTGCAACAAAGCATAATTCGCAAAACAGAAATATTAGCGCCTTTTGATGGAACAATAGGCTTGCGAAACATAAGCATAGGTGCTCAAGTTACACCCTCGACACTGTTAGCCACTATTCGCATGGAAGATAAATTAAAGTTAGATTTCAGCATTCCCGAAAAATATAGTAGCAAAATTAAACCAGGACTAAAAGTAAAATTTACCGTTCATGGAAATGATAAGCAATATGATGCTACTGTATTAGCCACAGAGGGCGGAATTGACGCAAATACACGAAATTTAAAAGTGAGAGCCATCGTAAACAGCAACTCCGATAAATTAGTGCCGGGAGGTTTTACCAATGTTCAACTTACATTGGGCGAAAACAAAAACGCCATACTAATTCCTACACAGGCAATTATTCCTCAAGAACGAAATAAAAAAGTAATTGTAGCTAAAAATGGAAAGGCTCATTTTGTTACCGTTCAAACGGGAATAAGGAGAGCTTCAATCATTGAAATTACCAATGGTCTAAGCATTGGAGATACCATCGTTACAACAGGACTTCTGTTTTTAAAAGAAGATGCAAAAATCTCATTTTCAAATGTAAAAACTGAAGCATTATGATTATTTCAGATATTGCATTGAAACGTCCTATTGGCTCTATTGTAATGAGCCTTATGATTATATTGTTGGGAGTAGTGGGATATAGTTTTTTAGGCGTACGCTTATATCCAGCAATTGACCCACCCGTA
>CAYTJB010000063.1:10961-13431 GCA_964437995.1 uncultured Bacteroides sp.
TATCATACAAATTAAAAATATTTTTGAGATAATTTAAATCTATTTCTTCTAATTCTGCTATTGGTACCAGCACTATTACCGTTGAATTTAACCTTGACGCAGATTTAGAAAAGGCTGCCAACGATGTCCGCGACAAAGTTTCGCAAGCAGTAAGAAATCTTCCACAAGATATTGATGCACAACCTACTGTTACAAAAGCAGATGCAAACAGCGATCCTATTATTATGCTAATTGTACGAAGCACTTCGATGAATGCAATAGAATTAAGTGATTATGCAGAGAATGTGTTGCTCGAAAAATTTCAAACCATACCAGGTATTAGTTCTGTAGCTATTTATGGACAACAAAAACCAGCCATGCGGCTTTGGCTCGACCCCAATAAAATGGCTGCTATGTCTATTACTGCTGCTGATGTAAGCACTGCTCTTGCTAAAGAAAATGTTGAAATGCCTGGAGGAAAAATTAGAGGTGCTGCAACAGAATTAATAGTAAAAACTTATGGAAGGCTTACTACTGAAGAAGATTTTAATAATCTAATCATTAGACAAATTAATAATCAAGTGATAAGATTAAGTGATATTGGTGAGGCTGTATTAGGTCCTCAAAACGAAGAATCTGGTGCAAGTATCAACGGTGCCACTGGACTTTCCTTAGCTTTAATCCCTTTGCCTGGTGCAAATAGTATTGATATTTCAACTGAATTCTACAAACGTGTCGCTCAAGTTAACAGAAGACTTCCTAAAGGCGTTAGTTTAGATATTGGGCGAGATAAATCAATATTTGTAAAACAATCAGTTAAAGATGTTATTGAAACTTTAGCCATTGCCATTCTTTTGGTAGTGCTGATTATTTTCTTGTTTTTTAGAAATTGGATAATTGCATTACGACCACTTATTGATATTCCTGTTTCGCTGATAGGAACATTTTTTATAATGTATATTTTGGATTATTCTATCAATGTGCTTACGCTGCTTGGAATCGTTTTAGCCACAGGATTGGTAGTTGATGATGGTATTGTGGTAACAGAAAATATTTTTAAACGAATTGAACGAGGCATGAATAAATGGCAGGCAGCGTTTGAGGGAACTCGTGAAATATTTTTTGCTGTTATCTCTACTTCGCTAACATTGGCTATTGTTTTTATACCTGTGGTTTTCTTGCAGGGCTTCACAGGTAGGTTATTTAGAGAATTTGGAATTGTAGTAGCTTCGGCTGTGCTTATTTCCGCTTTAGTTTCGCTTACGCTTACACCTGTTTTGAATGTTTTTCTGGGAGGTTCGTCATCGCATCATTCACGGTTTTATTTATCAACCGAAAAATTCTATGTAAATTTAGAAAATGGATATCGGCGAATACTAAGCTATTTTATTGTAAGAAAATGGATTTCTTTCGGCATTCTTGGCGTATGTGTTTTGTTGATTTTTATAATTTCTACACAATTAAAATCGGAATTGGCACCCTTAGAAGACCATAGCTATCTAAGAACTGCCATAACAGCTCCCGAAGGAACTGAGTATAGCACTACTCAGAAAATTTTAGATAAAGTTGCCAAATTACAAATGGATTCGGTACCCGAAGCACGATTTATACTTGCCCGCTATGGTGGTGGACATTCAAATGCTGCTAATTCGGGTAATGTTATTACATTTCTCTCTGGTCCAAGCGAACGTAATGCTTCGCAACAAGAGGTATTTGACAGGTTATCGAATATATATAAACATATCCCCGAAGCACGTATTATTGCAAGTCAGGAAGCAACCATTGCCACTTCATCTTTTGGTGGTGGCTTGCCAGTTCAATTTGTTTTACAAAATCTTGATTTTAATAAATTAAAGGAAGTATTACCCAAATTTCTGGATGAAGCACAAAATAGTCCAATATTTAGCAATATAGATGTAAATTTAAAATTTAACAAACCCGAACTAAATATTACAGTGGATAGATTAAAAGCTACCAGCTTGGGTGTAAACGAAAAAGATGTTTCTGATGCATTAAATTACGCTTTCAGCGGTGGTAGAATTGGATATTTTTTACGCAACAACAAACAATACTATATAATAGCTCAAGTTGACAGAGAAAATAGAAATAAACCTGCTGATATTTCTTCGTTATATGTGCGAAACAATGCAGGAACTATGATACAATTGGATAATTTGGTAAAAATGGAGGAAAATAGCAATCCACCTTCATTGTATCATTACAACCGTTACAAATCGGCTATTGTTTCTGCCAATCTTGCTACAGGAAAAACCATTGGCGAAGGACTCGACGAAATGCATAGAATAGCTGATAAATTATTAGATGAATCTTTTAATACCGACCTTGCAGGTGCATCCAGAGATTATGCTGAAAGCAATTCTAATATTTTATTTTCGCTTATATTGGCTTTGCTGCTAATTTATTTAATACTTGCCGCCCAGTTTGAAAGTTTTCGCGATCCGTTTATTATTATGCTTACTGTACCAATGGC
>CAYTJB010000064.1:0-2292 GCA_964437995.1 uncultured Bacteroides sp.
AGAAAAAATGGAAAAGCTAATAATATTGCAACAAATACTTTAGGTGAAAAAATTCGAAAACTAATTGTAGATGAATTAAAAGGTAATATAACTTTAAGAGACATGCCATGTATATGGGATGCTGAGGTTTCTACTCAAAAAATTAATGCGTTTAATTTACCTAAACATGCTACTCAATATGAGATAGAGAGTAGTAATTTAGAAAATATATACATAGAGTTATCAAATTGGTAAAATTTCTGATAATTTTAATTAATATTTTTTTTATTCATCAAAGCTATCTCGCTTTAATGCTACACTAATTGCATCATACTAAATTACAACAAGCATTTTGCTTGTTGTAATTTAGCTTAGCAATGAGCTATACCCATCATTTATTCTAATAGATTGATATAATTATACCAAATACCCCACCTTTACCACCAAATATGTCGATTTTATCGTTACCTCCCCACCTTTAACGATAAATATGGCATATTTAATGCTAAATATGCAAACTTTAGCACCAAATATAGCAGATTTGGTATTAAATGCCCCCATTTAACAATAAATGGAGGGTTTTATAATATTTTGAGTGTGTTTAGTGATAGGATGACTTGGAGTCATCCTATCACTATTGAAAAAATATTTACGCTATAATACTTTAAATGAAATATTGTAGTATTTTTGTAAAAAAATAATAATATGGAAAGTTTATTGATAAAAGTAAACAATAAAAATGATTATAAATTTTTATTGGATTTGTCAAAGAGAATGGGCTTTGAGATAGAGACTTTAGGTAATAAAATAAAAAAATATTTAGAAACAAGTCCTAAGAATGTTCCTTTAACAGATGATGATATTATGAATGAAATCAAAAGTGTAAGACAGCCATCCAAATAGTATCAAATGAATATCATAATTGACACCAATATCTGGATAAGTTTTACGATTGGGAAAAGGCTTCAGCATTTAAAACCTTTATTAACAAATCCTAAGTTAAAAATATACATTTGCAACTTGCTTAAGCGTCATGGTTGGAGCAAGAAAAAAGTTCGTCCTTCGCATCCGAAGAGCAATAAACAAGAGTAAGAAGCTAACAGGTCTCGTTACAAAACCCGACAGCGTCCATAGACCTGTCGGCGTTTTTTTTAAACCTAACAAACTCTAACAGGTTTTTTTATTACATTATCAATAAAAAGTATTTCATTTTTTATTTACTTTTGCAATAAAATAATACAGATACGCAATATGTAATAGTCCAAAGAAGACTGGACTAAACATATTGTCTATCGGTATTTACCACTGCAAAATTATGAAATAATTCTTTGGATTAATTTATAATCAGCATTGGTATAAAATAATCATATTTTTCTATTCTTTGCTTTGCTCTTTAACGCTAAGTACCTTAGGTACTTTTAAAAACTTTAAACCATTAAAAAATGATAAATGTATTACTTATAACGTTTTTAATTACCTTGTTTTACATGGCTATAGCCAACAGATTGCTTACATATATTAATGTATTGGCATTGCAAGGAGTGTTACTTTTTTTCGTAGTATTTATCCAACTCAACGAAATAAACACACTAAATCTCGTTTTAATATTATTAGAAACTATTATTTTTAAATCAATAGCTGTTCCCATTTTTTTGGCTTATGTATTAAAAAGAAACCATATAACCCGCGAAGCAGAACCTTTTTTACCAAATTTTGTATCATTAATTATCACAACTATTATTGTAGTAGCCACCATTTTACTTGCCAATAGCATTCAGGATACACATTTAGATAAGATATTTTTTATAGTGGCATTATCTACGCTTTTTACAGGTCTGTATTTTATTGCTACACGACGAAAAATTATTACACACGTAATGGGCTATTTAATTATCGAAAATGGTGTTTTTGTTTTGTCATTAGCCGTAGGAAACGAAATGCCCATGCTTGTAAACCTTGGCATTATGCTTGATATTTTTGCCAGTGTACTGATTTTGGGTATTTTCTTAAACAAAATTGGAGATGTTTTTAAAGATATAGATGTTAATCAACTCAGTAATTTGAAAGATTATTAATAGAAGTTCTAAAATTTTCAATTTATAAAAAAACAAGGTTTATGTGTAAGATTATCAATGTTTTATATAAATAAAAATAGTGTTTGTAAGAGAATATACGTTTCTTTTTTTGAAGCATTTATTTTGTTGAATGTATCTTTTGTCATGCTGAACAAAGTGAAGCATCTCATTAATAATAAATGCTTTTATTTATTGAGATTCCTCGCTATCACTCGGAATGACAAAGCAATCTATACAG
>CAYTJB010000064.1:2302-12657 GCA_964437995.1 uncultured Bacteroides sp.
AAAACAAGTAAATTTCAGAGTTTTCTTGCATGCACTAAATATGAATATTTTAAAATTAGATTAGTATTTATTAAACCGACTAATTCCACAATATAATGACTTTAATATACCTGATAGGCGCTTTTTCGATAGCAATTGCTCTTTTTGCAAACAGAAACAAAGCAATAAATTACAGCCTTATTGGATTGTTTGTGGCACTTCAATGGGGATTTACCATTTATGCTTGCTTCCACTTCCGAAGCACTGAACTTGATTATTTTACTTTCGATTCCTTAGGGATACTTTTACTGCTTACATTAAGTGTAATAACTATTCCTGCCACGATTCATAGTTTAATTTATATAAAAAACAATGAGGAAACGGCTCAATCGCGAGGAATCTTTTTTGCTGCTATTGTTGGTTTAATTACCGCTATTGGCGCCGGCTATCTTGCCAATCATATTGCAGTTACATGGATTTTTACTGAGCTTACCACCTTATGTGCCTCAGCTTTAATTTACCATCACCGCAACAAGCTTGCATTAGAAGGTACTTGGAAATACATATTTATTTGTGCTATCAGTATCACTTTCATTTTTATTGGAATATTGTTTTTGAGCTTATCACTCATGCATGCAGGTTCAGCAGACCTTTCCTTTAAAAATTTATTGGCAAACAGCGATAAATTGAACCCTTTTTGGTTACGATTGGCTTTCTTGTTCATTTTTACCGGATTTACGGCAAAGTTAGGATTAGTTCCTATGTACACCGCTGGAATTGATGCCAAAGACAATGCTCCCGGTCCTGCTGCTGCTCTGCTTTCCAGCGTACTGATGAATTTGGGATTTGTGGGTATTTTTCGGTTTTATATTATAATGGCTAACACTTCATTACACCAATGGGCAGCTTTAGTAATAGGCATAGCAGCATTTTTATCAATATTTGTAGCTACTGTGTATATGATAAAAGTAAAAAATATAAAGCGAATGTTTGCCTACTCAGGTATTGAACATACAGGGCTGGTAATGCTTGGTATTGCTGCCGGCGGAGTAGGTTATTATGCTGCCATACTTCATATTGTGCTTCATGCTTTTGTAAAATCAAGTCTTTTCTTTCAATACAATCAATTATATAGGGTATTTCAAACCAAAAACATTTATCATATTGGTAATTACTTCAAATACAATACCACCGGAGCAATAGTTCTTTTGTTAGGATTTATTAGTGCTGCGGCAATGCCTCCATCAGGCTTATTTGTAAGCGAGTTTCTTATTTTCAAATCATTGTTCGAAGCCAATCAAATATTGGTACTTATATTGGTACTATTATTACTTACAATGATAATATGGGCTTTTGGAAAAAATATTTTCAAAATTCTTTTTATACCAACGGTTGGCTTTAGCGAAGCTACTGTATCAATTATAAGCCCGTGGGAATCAGTAACCCAATTTATTTTATTGGCTGCTGCTGTGTATTTAGGATTAAACCCACCATATCAATTTGTTCAGCTAATTGAGGAAAGTATAATGCAATTACCAATTTAAACAATGATGAATTATACCACTATATTAAACAATCAAACCATAGCTATTTCGGCTATTCCCGAAATAATGTATGACTCATTTTTTGAGTTAAATACTAATTTTATTATCACCCATCCCGAAAGACATTGTGTAAACTATTTTGGATACAAAGTTGATAATAAAATAAAGCTAATTTGCTGTATTGCCGATGACGATAAACACGAAATATACGTTTCTTCTTGCCTTATTGAAACCACTGCTACACTAAATTCTTTTACATCAAAATGTTTGTGTTTTGAAAAATTTGAAAGAGAAATTCACGAAAACTTTGGAATTAATTATACAGACCATCCATGGTTAAAACCCGTGCGATACCCTTTTAATCGCTTCGATAAGTCGAAAACTATTGCAAATTATCCATTTTATAGTATTGAGAGTGAAGAATTACACGAAGTAGGCGTTGGACCAATACACGCAGGCATTATAGAACCGGGACATTTTAGGTTTATTTGCAATGGCGAACAAATATTACATCTCGAAATACAGTTAGGCTACCAACATCGAGGCATTGAACAACTATTTCTCGAAAAGAAAAACATATTGCAACTTTCAACGCTTGTCGAAAATATTGCCGGAGATACCGTTGTAGGGCACACTACAACTTTTTCGCATGTATGGGAAAGTTTATGTGATTTCAAGACATCAAGAGATATTCAATTTGCTCGTACGCTAGCACTCGAATTAGAAAGAATAGCCATACATACTGGCGATTTGAGTATGGTATGTACTGATATTGCCTATCAATTAGGAAGTTCAGTTTTCGGAAGATTAAGAACTCCTATTGTTAACTTTATGCAGGAATGGTGCGGCAATCGTTTATCTAAAGGCTTAATAAGACCTTTACGTAATCAATTCCCCTTCAATCAAGTATTATCAAATAGACTCAAAGAAGTATTAGATACTTTTGAACCCGATTTTAACGAAATGTGCAAACAGTTATTTAAGCTACCCAGCGCATTGTCGCGTTTTGAACGAACAGGTGTAGTTTCCTACAACGACTTATTATCAATAGGTACAGTAGGAATGGCTGCCCGCATGAGTGGATTGAATAGAGATATTCGTACTTCGCACCCGTATAGCCTCTATCCTGATTTACAACACGAGCCGATTATTAAGCGTCATGGTGATGTGTATTCTCGTGTACAAATCCGAAAACAAGAAGTTCAGCAATCTATTGAATATATTCGTAAATTGATTGAAACCATTCCTGAATACAATAAAATAGAACAACCAATAAATACCACACAGCCCAATTCTTTTGCAATTTCTTTAATAGAAGCATGGCGTGGAGAAATTTGTCATTGTGCAATTACCGATACAAAAGGAGATTTGTTACATTATAAAATTAAAGACCCATCATTTCACAATTGGATGGCATTAGCGTTGGCAGTACGAAACAATGAAATATCTGATTTTCCTATTTGTAATAAGAGTTTTAATTTGTCGTATTGCGGACACGATTTATAAAAATTAAAAAAGAAAATTATGCTCGACAATCTAAAAATATTATACCATCAAGGAAAACAATATATTCCTGACGTTACAACGGCAAAAGTACCCGGAATATTCAGAGGACGACCCATTATTAGCCTTGAAAAAGTAGATGAAATAGAATTGATAAATCTATGTCCTACCCATGCTATTTCTACCAATCCAATTGCTATTGACTTAGGAAAATGTACTTTTTGTGGTAAATGTGCTATGCAATTTCCTGAAAAAATTAAATTTACCACAGATTATAAAATTTCTACCAATGAAAGAGAACGTTTAATTGTTACAGAAGGCGAAGACAAACCAATAGAAGTTAACCCTGATACTGTTCGTGAGGAAATTCACCGTATTTTGGGCAGATCGCTAAAGCTTAGGCAAGTAAGTGCAGGCGGCGATAATAGTTGCGAATGGGAACTTAACGCTGCCAATAACGTACAATTCGATATGGGGCGTTTTGGTATTGAGTTTGTTGCATCACCACGTCATGCTGATGGTATCGTAATTACAGGACCTATTACAGAAAATATGGCAGAAGCATTACAAATTTGTTACGATGCAGTACCAGAACCCAAAATTGTGGTGCTTGTAGGAACAGATGCAATAAGTGGTGGTATTTTTGCCAATAGTCAAGCAATAGAAAGAAGTTTTCTTAGCAAATATCCTATCGATCTTTATATTACAGGGAATCCATCCCACCCTTTGACAATTATCAATGGGTTGCTTGATTTGACGAGAAAAAAAATAAAAAAAAGTAAAAGAACACACTAATTAACTAATTCATCACAAATCAATAGATAAATTCGCCGTAAACAGATTTAATAGTAACTGATTTTTTTGTAGCCTTTTCGCAACGCCCAATTATTTTTGCATCAATTCCAAAGGATTTCGAAATTTCAATAATTTCTTCAGCAAATTCAGGCTGGATGTATATTTCCATTCTATGCCCCATATTGAAAACTTTATACATTTCACTCCATGGTGTTTTTGATTGCGATTGAATCATTCTGAAAAGTGCAGGTGTTTCAAACAAATTATCTTTTATAATATGTAAATTTTCAACAAAGTGCAAAACTTTTGTTTGTGCACCTCCGCTACAATGTACCAAACCATGAATATTTTTTCTGTGCTTTTCAAGTATTTTTCTAATCACGGGAGCATAAGTGCGCGTAGGAGATAAAACCATTTTACCTGCATCAATACCTTCAATTTCTGTATTATCGGTAAGTAATAAATTACCTGAATATACCAAGTCGCTATTTATACTATTATCATAGCTTTCGGGGTATTTTTCAGAATATATTTTATGAAAAACATCGTGGCGAGCTGAAGTTAAGCCATTACTTCCCATTCCACAGTTATAAAAATTCTCGTAGATAGCTTTCCCATCAGAAGCCAAACCCACAATAACATCGCCATCTTGTATGGTATGATTAGAGATGATTTCGCTACGTTTAGCACGAGCAGTTACAGTAGAATCAACAATAATGGTTTTAACTAAATCACCAACATCAGCAGTTTCGCCACCTGTAGAATAAATACCTATTCCATTATCACGTAATTCTTGTAAAAATTCTTCGGTACCATTAATAATAGCAGCGATAACTTCGCCCGTAATTAAATTTTTATTTCTTCCAATAGTGGACGAAAGCAGAATGTTATCGGTAATTCCAACACATAATAAATCGTCAAGATTCATTACAATTGCATCTTGTGCAATGCCTTTCCAAACTGAAATATCTCCAGTTTCTTTCCAATAAATATAGGCTAATGATGATTTTGTACCAGCTCCATCGGCATGCATTACATTGCAATAGCTATCATTACCACCTAACAAATCGGGTACTACTTTGCAAAATGCTTTTGGAAATAAGCCTTTATCAATATTTTTTATAGCGTTGTGTACATCATCTTTTGATGCCGAAACACCTCTTAAATCGTATTTTAATGGATTGCTCATGGCTGTAAACAAAACATCCCGATTTTTATCGGGATGTTAAAGTATTTGTGTTATTATTTGATAGTTAATTTTTTCTTTTCTTTGTCTATGGTAACTTCTCCAAACTTAGTTAAATTAGCTTTATCAATAATCAGCGAAATTTTCATAGATTTCATTATTAATGCTTCTATATCTTTAATTTCGGAGTTTCCAAGTTTTATTGATTTGATGATAAGTGTAGATTTTTCAACAATATTACCATCTTTATCAATTGCTTTTTCGTTTTCTTTGAAATCATTTTTATTAATACGTCCGGCTTGCAATAACCACATAACATCTTCATAAGCAATAGTAGTACCTTTGGCTTTTTCATCAATAGCCATTTTAAAAGAAACATTATTGATAATACAAGGAATTTCTTGAACGCCATTAGCACCTATTGTAAATTCAACACTATTTTCTAATGGATTATTAACAATAGAAACAGTGCCGATAGGTAAAGTATCATTCTTAGGCAAAGGAACAAAATCGTCGCGTAAAATACTAAATTCAGTTCTGCGGTTTAGTTGAAAAGCAGCTTCTCTTTCATCAACGTTTTTAATTGCTTTTACATATTCGTCAGTAAGTGTAACACCAGCGGGAAAAGTAAACGTTTTATCGTTGTATTTTGAAGTTATATCAGTAGCCAATGTACGTGGAATTTTCTCGCCATAGCCTTTTGCAACTAATCGTCCAGGAGCAATACCTCTTAATATTAAATAATCAACAACACTTTGCGATCTTCTTTGCGACAAAGTATCGTTAGTCATAGGAATACGGCGTGAATCGGTATGTGAACGCAATTCAATTACGATAGTCGGATTTGCCTCTAAAGTCTTAATAAGGTCAATTAATGAATCTTGGTATTGTTCTTTTAAATCCCATTTTGCTAAATCGTATAGGATTTCTGGCAACAAAATAGGATCTTTAGGTATAGGTTTTGATCTAAAATCGTAAACAAAATCTTTATTTGCATTTAAACCAACTGTAGAAATTTTGCCTTCTTCACCAAAGTATTTTTCTTTCTTAACTGTTAATGCGTAAGTTACACCTGGCAAAACTTGTTTGTTATCAAATTTATAGATACCCTTTTTATTTGTTTTAGTTTCAACGGTAGTTCCATTAGAGCCTGTCATTTTAACAACTACACCTTCGAGTAATTGCAAAGTATTATCATCACGTATAGTTCCTTGTAAAGTATATAATAATGGAGGCAAAACAAACGACCAAATATCGTCTCCACCACGTCCTTCTTTACGATTTGATGAGAAAAATCCTCTTTCTCCATCAGGGTAGAATATCATACTCATATCGTCGCCATAAGAATTAATAGGCGAACCCATATTTTGTGCAACTGCCCATTCGTCTTTTACTTTTACTGTTTTAAAAATATCATAGCCTCCAAATCCAATACGTCCGTTGGATGAAAAATACAAAGTGGTATCGTATCTTAACGTTGGCCACATTTCTTTGCCAGTGGTATTAATATTAGTTCCTAAATTTACAGGTTTGTCGAAAGGTTTTGTTTTTTTATCTCTTTTGGCAACCCAAATATCAAATTCGCCTAAACCATTGGGCATGTTTGATGAAAAATAAATAGTAAGCTCATCGCCACTAATGGCTGGATGTATATAATCGTAGTCTTCTGAACCTAAATCAACCATTTCAGCAGCATCCCATCCTTTGCCTTTTTTCTTTGAGGTATATATTTGGCATCCAAGTCTTTTCTTTTTTTCAACACCACAACGTGTAAAATAAATTACACTTCCGTTTTCACTAAAACTTGCTTCACCCTCATTTACTTCGGTATTTATCATTAATTCATTGTCGAGTGATTTTGGGGCATCCCAATTTCCTTTTCTGTCTTGGCTTACTGTAAAAAAATCAGAAAATCCCATGCCTGTCCAAGCATCTTTTCCTTTTCCTGTAACGCCAGCTCCTGTGGTAGTAAAAACTAATTCATTGTATTTTTTCCTATCGCTAAAAGCAGGAGACCATTCATTATCGCGTGTATTCCAACGTTTCATATTTGTAACTTCGTAGCGAGTAGGTTTATTAAGCCAGTCGGCAGCAACTTTGCACGATTCTATGCCATTTTTACCTCTTTCATCATTAGGGGCTAATTGCATATATTTTTGATAATTTTCTAAAGCTTCTTCGTATTTTTGATTAACTTTAAGTGCATCAGCTAAGTATAAGTAAACTCTTGGTTCTTGTTTAAAATAATTAACTTTAATTGCTCTTTTATACGCTATTTCAGAATTTTTTGTATTGCCCATCATTCTGTATGCTTCGGCAATTTGAAAAAGAATTCTGTTCTTTTCTGCTCTATTTTGTTTTACTTTCGTGTAAGCTTTTTTATATTTATCTATCGAAAGATTAAACTGTTCTGTTTTAAAAGCATCATCTGCTTCTTGGGTATAATTCCTTTGAGCTGTGGCAGTTAAAGAAATAAATGAAGTGATGATAAAGGTTAAAATGATGGCTTTATAGGCTTTCATACTAATAATTATTTATATTATAATATTTGGACGCTAAAGTAATGATTTTTTTCCTTTAAAAATTAAAAAAAAGAAAAAAAATAATTACAAAAGTATAAAAAAAAGAAACTCCGACTAAAAAATAATATTTAATAGTCGGAGTTTTAAGTATTTAAAAAAATTATTTTATTTTTTTAGTTTCATTTTTCTTTTCGGCTCTTGCTTTTTTCCATTGTATAACATCATAAGATATTGGACTTGCAACAAAAATTGAGCTATAAGTACCAAGTGCAATACCAAAGAGCAATGCAAATGTAAATCCTCTAATTACTTCACCACCAAATAAGAATATCATTAATAATACCACAAGTGTTGTACCAGCAGTATTTACAGTACGTCCTAATGTGCTATTGATAGCATTATTAATGTTGGTAGCCATATCTCTTTTTGGAAATAAACCAATATGTTCGCGGATACGGTCGAAGATAATTACGGTATCATTAATAGAATAACCAATAATTGTTAGAATAGCAGCAATAAATGCTTGGTCGGCTTCTAAGTTAAATGGCAATATACCATTAAACAAAGAGAAAATACCTAAAGTAATAAATGCATCGTGGAACAACGCGAATACACCACCAAAACCATACTCCCATTTCTTGAATCGAATAGCAACATAAACAAAAATTGCAATCAACGCAAAAAACACAGCCCAAACTGCCGATTTCTTAATATCATCAGCAATAGTAGGACCTACCATTTCGGAACTCATTTTACCTATTTGTTTATCATCGCTGTCTGTTTTAAAAAGCTTTTCTTCAATAGGAGTTTTGTAGAAAGGTTTAAGTCCAGCATATAATTTTTGCAAAACAATAGAATCAACTTCTGCAGCAGGAATAGCTATATTATCCATTCCCCATTTGGTAGTAACTTTAATTTGGTTATTAGGTCCAAACGTTTTAACTTCTGGTGTTTCACCAAACTCTTTGGTTAATGCTTGACGTGCTTCTGCTAACTTAACATCTTGGTCGAAACGAATAACGTAGGTTCTTCCTCCTTTAAAATCAACACCATAATTAACACCTTTAATCCCTAACGATATTGCACTAATAACAAGTAAAATACCTGTTACATAATATCCTATTTTTCTTATTTTAATAAAATCAATAGCAGTATTTTGCAAGAAATTAATAGTCATTTTATGACCAAGTGTAAGCGTTTTGTTGCGGTCGAGCATCCATGTAATAATTAATCTACTAATAAAAATTGCAGAGAACAAAGAGGTTAAAATACCTATACACAATGTAGTTGCAAAACCTTGAATAGGACCCGAACCAAAGATAAACAATACAATACCTGTTAATAAAGTAGTAACATTACCATCAATAATAGCAGAATAAGCATGTTTATATCCATCGTCAATGGCTAATCGCATTCCCTTACCCGCTCTAATTTCTTCTTTTATACGTTCAAAAATGATTACGTTGGCATCCACCGCCATACCTAAAGTAAGTACAATACCTGCAATACCTGGCAATGTTAAAACAGCACCCAAAGAGGATAATACTCCCATCAAAAAGAATACATTAGTAACTAATGCTATATTGGCAACCAATCCGGCTCCATTATAGAAAAAGAACATATATAATAGTACCATTAAAAATGCAACAATAAAAGATAATAAACTTGAATTGATGGCTTCTTTACCTAAAGATGGACCAACAACAGCTTCCTGAACAATTTTAGCAGGCGCAGGCAATTTACCAGCTTTTAGGATGTTAGCTATATCTTTTGCTTCTTCTAAAGTAAATCCTCCCGTAATTGAGGAGTGTCCACCTGAAATTTCAGCATTAACTCTTGGAGCAGAATAAACGATATTGTCAAGAACAATGGCAACAGCTTTTCCAACATTTGCACCAGTTAAGTTTTTCCAAATCTTACCACCTTCAGCATTCATTGACATAGAAATTTCATTGCCTCCATTTTGGCTAAAATCTTGACGAGCATTGGTAATAACATCACCACCCAACGCTGGAGAACCATCGCGTGAAGAAACTTTTATAGCAAATAATTGATAAATATCAGTTCCATCTTGAATAGGCTTAGCCGACCATAATAATTTAAGGTTATGTGGAAATAATTTCTTAGAAGTTTCCAACAATCTCTCAATTTTGGGGATATCTTTTGAGTTTGCCAACCCAACAACAGGACCTTCTCTTGGGATATTTTTTTCATCTAAATTTAATTGTAAAACAGCAAATAAAGGATGTTCTTTTGCCAATTGTTCTTTAGATTGTTCATTTTTATTGCCAACTTTAGAGGTATCCTTTTTTAGTTTATCAAGTAAGGATTTACTGGCAGTATCTTTTTGGTTTTTTGCTAATAATGTATCTTTTTTATTTACTTGAGCTGTATTTGTTGTATCAACAATAGCTGCAAGCGAATCTTTACCGTTAATTTTTTCAAGATTTTGAGCTGAAACAAGCATTTTGTCAGCATCTACAAAATTTTGAGCCAATTCTTTAAATTCAAAAGTTTCCCAAAATTCTAATTGAGCAGTTCCTTGCAGTAATTTTCTTACACGTTCAGGGTCTTTAATACCAGGTAACTCTACCAAAATTCTTTCCGATTGTTTCAAAGCTTGAATATTTGGTTGTGTAACTCCAAATTTATCAATACGTTGACGTAAAATCTGGAAAGTTCTGTCGAAAGCATCACTGGTTTCTTTACGAATAGCTGTAATTACTTCTTCGTTGGTAGAATTAACTTTGATTTTATCTTTTAATTCATAACTAAAAATAGCTGCCATTTTTGCATTTGGGTCTATTTCGTTGAATGATTCAGCAA
>CAYTJB010000064.1:12879-13255 GCA_964437995.1 uncultured Bacteroides sp.
TCTAAGTAATATTTTTCACGTGCTTTTGATAAAGAATCAATGTAGAAAGTTTCTTTTAAAATATCTCCATTAGCCATTTTTTTGGCTAACCGTGCCACTTCTTCGTTATTTGCATATTCACGTGCATCTTTTTCTACACGGTATGTTTTATAGGTAAAAAATAAATGATATACGCAAACTAAAGCAAATAGAATTGCGAAAATTTTGATAGCTCCTTTGTTCTGCATGTTATTTTACATTAATGTTAGTTAATTTTTTTTGAACGTGCAAAAGTATAACATTAATTGCAATTTAGCAATATTAACTTATAAGATTTTAAAATAATTCCATTATTTCATTATTTTCAGCTATTTTTACGCTATTGTAAAGCATTTCT
>CAYTJB010000065.1:0-12929 GCA_964437995.1 uncultured Bacteroides sp.
CCTTGAACTCCTGTAAACCAAACTATTATCATTGCAAATTGGCAAAGTAGGAGAGTGTAGGTAATTAAAAACACAGTTTTTGTCTTTTTTAATGCAATAAAAATCAGAATAATTAAGTATAATGGATTGCACCATAGTATATTATAGTTGTCTTTACTGTATGTTTGCTCGGTAAAAAACCATAATGTAATAATTAAAATACTTAAAAATCCAATTATACCAAAAATTGAATATTGCAGTTTTTTGCTTCGGAAAACAATTGTAATTAAAGCTAAAATTGAAAATAATATTATCGGATTGAATATTGAAAAACCATCTTTTAACGAACTATTTACAACATTTAATTGCTTCGATTCGCCTACTAATGGCTGATTGTTGATTGTTGCGTTTTTAGCATAATTTGACAGATAAATTGGCAAAAACATACTTTCGTTGGCAGTTACTTCGTAGTCGATTAATGAACCTAAAATAAGATTAATCCCTAAATTAGTCCACTTTTTATCAAATAAACATTCGGTAATTAAATCTCGATACGATTTATTGATAGTTATGTTATTGAAATTAATTTTTCTGTTAATACTTTTCAAAACTACATCTCTAAGTTTGGTAGAGCAATTATTTTTCAGAAAATCGTAATAATAAAATTTATTTTCGGGTTTGTACAAAAAATTTAATAACTCAACAATATTTGTCTTTTCTGCAGGTGTTAGAAATATTTCTTGTTCAATAACCCATCGGTTTTCTTCGGTATAATCTTTGATAAAATTTGAAGTTTTTTGTCGCCCAATTTGGTATAACATAATTCCATTTGCAAATTTGCCATAGAAATTTGGAGTGTTAAAGTCGAAAATTCCAAAGTTGTATATAATATCAAAATTGTTTTTGCTATCAATAATTCTAATTGCGCTGTGTCCAAACGAAGAGTATAATTCAACACTTTGCGAACAAGTTAATAGACTAACTCTGATATTGTCATTTGATTTTGAAGTATTTAAAAATAAAAATGAAAGAATAGTTATTAAAAATATTTTTCTCATAAAAGTTTACTATTTTTGGTTCTGTATTAGAATATTGTTAATATTGGTTATGAAATTCCGCACTTCGAGATGCTCAGTGCTACTTTTGCTACGTTGTCAGGCTGAGCTTGTCGAAGCCCCTCATGTAAAATAAACACACTTCGACAGGCTCAGTGTGACAGTTTTAAAAGTATATTTCAAATATTCAAAATTATTATAAAACACATCATTATTTTTTAAAATTAACTCCGACCAACTTACCGACTAATATTATTTCTTGCTATTCTGGTGTTCGCTACGCAGCAAATCATTTACCGTTTTTACAGGATTAAAAGTAATAATTGGAACTTCAACAAAAATAGTTATCCAATTAGCCATAGCACCATTCCACAAACCCGGCACTTCCATAGCTTTAAGCTCTTTTCCGTCTTTCGATTTTACCGATATAAAACCAGTTTCATTGTCTATAAACCTATTCAAATCGAAGTTTTTACCTGTAAAATCTTTAATACCGCAAACAATATCAACAGGGTTAAAATGAGTTGATTGCGATACAATATTTTCTTGTTTTTCGTCAGAAAAGTTAATTTGCGATGATTCTACAATTTGAAGCGAAATATTTGAACTATTTGTAACCCAAAATGGACCTCCACCAGGTTCTCCTTCATTTTTTACCATTCCGCAAACTCTAACTGGTCGATTTAAAAAGTTAAATAGATAATCGCATTTTTGCTTATTATCCATCTTTTCAATCTCTTTAAGCACCGAGTACTCAAGTTCGTGTTCAATAAAAGTACAAATATCGTTTATATGAGTATCGTCAATTGTGTTTTTTGATAAAATTGTTAGGTATTTATGAGCTTGTTTTTGAATATTTATTAGTAAAGCTCCAATAATTTTTTTATATAAAATTGTTGTTTCTCTTAGCCTGTCAGGTACAATATTATCAATATTTTTAATAAAAATTAAATCGGCATTTAATTTATTCAAATTCCATATAAGCGAGCCATGACCAGCTGGTCTAAATAATAATTTATTATCTTTTTCTCTAAAGGGGTTATTTTTAATATCAACGGCAATAGTATCGGTTGAAGGCTGCTGAATAGAGTGTGAAACAATAAATTTTGTGTTATATTTTTCTTCGTAAAGTGGTTTAATTATGTTTGTTATTTCTTCAAACTTTAAAACATGCTCGGGCGAAACCGTAAAATGAAGATAAACATTTCCATCACCCGATTTTCCATATTCGGCACCTTCAACAAAATGCTCTTCAATGGCTGTTCGGCTTACATTTGAATATAAATGAAATTTTAAAAATGCTTTTGGTAAATTTGCATAGTTTAACCCTTTTTCGGTAAGAAAATAATCTAAAATCAGTGAATAATTTTTGTTTTCTAACTCATTTTCAATAGTAAAACCGGCATTTTGCATAACAAGTTTTAAGTCGTTATAGAAAGCAAATTTTTTAATTGAATTAAAGAAATTAAATCCAAAAGCTAACTCTTTATCGTTTATTTTTGAAGTTGATGAGTATTTTTCTTTAAATGTAAACAAATCTTTAAACATACGAGAAGCAGCACCAGATGCTGGAACAAACTTAATTACTTTCAATGTTTTTGTAAACTCATCGTAGTCGTTAAAGAGTTTTTTTTCGCCAGCCGATGTAATTATTTTAATACCATCGTTTGCAGTTGCTGGTCGAACTAATTTAATAAATGGAAATCCTTTTTGGAAGCTTTGCAGTTGATTTTCAATTTGTTCGATAGAGCTTCCGCGCTCTTTTATCTGTTTTAAATCTTCAGGTAATAGCATAGATTGTATTTAGTAAATTTTATATTTAACAAGTAAATTACTATCAAAAATACAAATATTTTCAAAGTTGAAATTTGATTTTACAAAATTGTTGAAAAATAATATTTTATATCGCACAATATCAGTAATGTATAAGATTTTATTAACTATTTTGTTTATTAATTAGATTTTAGTAATAAGTGGTAAGTGGTAAGTAGGAAGTAGGAAGTAGGAAGTAGGAAGTAGGAAGTAGGAAGTAGGAAGTGGTAAGTAGTTAATGGTAATCAGTTTTTTAGTTTTTAGCAGTTGGCTCTCGTAACTTGTAACTTTTTTCAACACTTAGGTAATTAGAAAAATAAGTTTCACTAAGCAACCTTCATCATCACATTATCACATCTTTCCACTTTTTTTAGTTTTTAGATTATTTCTTTTTTGAGCTGCTATTATTAATTAACCACTTTTTATATACCATTTTTCAGAGTAGTTACATAGAAAATTTATAATAATTTTGAGTGTTTTGTGTGTTCTTTGTGCTTTTTGTGTAACAGCTATTACACAAAGTCACACAAAACATATACACAAAGTTACACTAAGAAAAACAATGGAACTACAAAAATAGAAATAACCAGTTTGTTTTTAATGTTTGAAAAAGTGTTATCTTTGCAACCTCAAAAACCCTTGCCCAGGTGGTGAAATTGGTAGACACGCTACTTTGAGGGGGTAGTTTCCGTAAGGATGTGCAAGTTCGAGTCTTGTCCTGGGCACTTTTTAATATTTATCTTATTCTTTAAACAAATATTAATAATATACTGTATATCAACTACTTTTGATAAGTATAGTGCCCAATAATTTTATATTTAAAAAGACAATCTTCAACCACTTGTCCATTACCGATATTATGAACAATTTGGTATCTTGTTTTGTCGTCCGACTGAATATTTACCACAATTCCAATATGTTTAACTCCACCACCTAAATCCCAGCATACTATATCGCCAGGCAAATAATCTTTAGCATTTTGGTTAATAGGCTTAATTTTTCCAAATCGTGAAAAAAATACCATTAAATTAGGTACTCGACGATGGTCAATATTTTTATCGGGTTTGGTTTTGCCCCAATTTTTAGGATATTTACTAAAATTGACTTTCATATCAAAATGTACCTCTTTTTGCAAATCAATACCTAATTTCCGATAAGCTCTAATAATAACATCGGTACAAACACCTTTATCGCTTGGTACATCGCCATTTGGGTATTTTATTACGTAATATGTAGGATCGTATTTTACTTTTTGTTTTGTTAATTCAATTGCAGCATTAGAGAGCTTTTCGGGAAAAGTAAGTTGACCAAAAGTTGTTATTATTGTTAGAAAAACGAATATAAGTGTTGTAAATATTTTCTTCATTTTATTATTGATTTTTCGATAAATTATAAGCAAATCAATTGTAAAAACGTTATTTTAACGATTGTATTGTAATTATATTTAAATTATAATGAGTTCAATAAATTTTATAAAATATAAGGACTTGCCATAGCAATACTATAACTTATTTTCTATAAAATGTTTATGAATATCTAAATGATACAAGAAAAGAAGTTGAAGAAAAATTAAATTAATTTTATTGTGTAAAAAATATTGTAAAAATTATTGAAAGAAATAAAAAAAACAATACATTTGCAAAAAATACGATTTTTTCCATAAAATATTAATCATTAACAAAAGCTATTTACATGAAAAAAACAATTTGTTTATTTATCATCTCAATGATGTGTTCTTTGAGCATTTTTCCTCAAAACACTACTGTTACTATCAAATCAAATCCACTTAGTTCAAAAAATGCAACGTTGGTTAGTTCTAACCCAAGCGAAAATTATGGAAACTTTCCTGAATTTATTGCAAGCAATAGTGATTTGGGAGCCACAAGATCCTTAATTTATTTTAATATAACTTCTATTCCTTCTGATGCAACAATTATAACTGCAACTTTAAAACTATATTCAATTCCGAGTTCAACAAATGGACATTATGGTGCAAATACAGCGGTAATTCAAAGAGTGGCAACTTCATGGGACGAAAATAGCGTAAATTGGTCAAATATTCCAGCGGCTTCAACAACAAATCAAGTTTTTACTACTGCAACCGTATCGTCTAATGAAAATGCAATTATCAATGTAAAACCACTAATTGAAAACATGATTTTGAATTCAACTAATAATCAAGGGTTTTTATTTAGACTAACAGATGAAACGGGTAATAAATCTGCAGTTTATGGCTCGCCAACATACGCTGATACTACAAAAAGACCTGAATTGGTAATTACTTATTCTTTACCTCAAACAACTTGTGTAAATATATATATGGACAACGTTCATGGATCAAATGTTAATATCTGTGGACTACCTCAACTTGCCAATTCAAGTTTATTCGGACCAGGAGGCACTGATATGTTAAAAGCTGAAGCATGGACAGCAAGTGGAGCACCTATGACAACAAGAGCTTTAATGGAGTTTTATGTTTCAAATGAAATACCTACAAATGCCATAATTAATTCTGCAAACCTATACTTATTTTCAGATACTGTTGATAGTTTCCACTTTCACTCACAATTAAGTGGACCAAATGATGCTTATCTCAAACGTGTTGATGACAATTTTGATATGACTACAGTTACGTGGAATACAGCCCCTACAGCTTATTCAACAAATAGTGTGTTTTTGCCTGCTTCTACTAGTGATACTCAGCACTATATTGTAAACGTAACTCAGCTTTTAAATGATTCAAGAACAAATAGCGATACTAAATTTGCATTATTATTTGGATTGAATAATGAAAATTATTACAGAAAACTACAATTTCTTCCAGGAAATACAATCTATATTGACAAACGACCTTATTTAAAAGTTTGTTATTCATTACCAGATAAATTAGCTGATAATGAAACTACTAAATCAGCTGATTTTTCTATAAATCCAAATCCATCAAATGGTATTCTAAATATTTTTTTCAAAGCTCCTTTTGGTGGTTCTTTATCTGTGTATGACCAACTTGGAAAAATAGTTTTTCAAACAACAATGAATCAGGAATCATCAAAGACAATTGATTTGTCAGCCTATTATAATGCTAATTATATCGTAAAAACTATTGCTAAAGATGGCACTACTTCTACAAAAAAAATTACCATTTTAAGATAGTATAAGTTAGTTCTTTGTACAAAATAGACAAAGAATTGATTTAAAAGTTAGTTAAAGTATCGGCTTGTTATTAATGTTTATTAATAAAAAGTCGATACTTTTGTATTCCTAAATTTAAGTTTGTGTAGTTTATTATTACTATTTAAACAAATCATAATCAAAAACGTTATTTTTATGAATGTATTGTAATTTTGAACATATACTAAACGCTATGAAACGAGCATTAAACAATGTTTAACCCAAGAGAATAATAATTAGCGAGTTCCATACGACAAATAAATAATTAATAGAAAATGAACGTATGAAAACAGAACTTAAAGTTGAGGGAATGAATTGCACTAACTGTGCATTAGGTATTAAAAAACAGTTGGATAAACTTGATTTACAAAAGGTTTATGTAAATTTTACAACATCGGAAGTAAAGTTTGAAGCCAATAATCAGGCTGAAGTTGATATCGCAATTGATAAAATTAAATCGTTGGGATATTATGTAACTGGAAAATCAATTGAAAAAGATTATAAAAAAGGTTGGTTTACATTAGAACTAAAATTTATTGCAGCATTGGTTTTTACAATCCCTCTTTTATTGGGTATGTTTTTGCCTTATCATCTGTTTCATCAGCCAATTTTTCAGTTAATTTTGGTTTTGCCTGTTTTAGCAATTGGCATTATACAATTTGGCAGAAGTGCCGTAAATTCTTTACTTTCTGGAGTTCCAAATATGGATGTTCTTGTAATGTTGGGTGTTATTGCTGCATTTGTTTATAGTTTTATTGGAACTGTGCTTAATTTAGGTCATAATTATCAGTTTTACGAAACTTCGGCAACCATTATTACACTTATTTTATTAGGAAATTTAATTGAACATCGCTCTGTAAAGAAGACTACATCAGCAATTGACGAATTGGTGAAAATGCAAAAAGTAAAAGCAAAAAGAATTATAAATTTCAACTTAACAGATGAATATATTGAAGATATTGACTCCGAAGAAATTAATGTAAATAATCTTTTGCTTGTTCAAAGTGGTGAGAATATTCCTACGGATAGCATTATTATTGATGGTTTTGCTACAATCGACGAATCGATGTTATCGGGTGAAAGTATTCCTGTGGATAAAAAAATAGGCGATAAAGTAGTTGGTGGAACTGTAGTACTTTCGGGAAGAATTATAATTAAAGCTACTGCTACAGGCGATGAAACCGTTTTAGCTCAAATTATTGAATTGGTTAAAAATGCTCAACAAGACAAACCACAATTGCAAAATCTTGCCGATAAAATTAGTGCAGTATTTGTTCCTGTAGTGGTTGCAATAGCATTATTAACTTTTGCAGTATCGTTTTGGGTTGCCGATGTTGAGCTAAAAGAATCATTTTTAAGAAGCATTGCAGTTTTGGTAATTGCTTGCCCTTGTGCTTTGGGTTTGGCTATTCCAACTGCAGTAGTAGTAGGAGTGGGGCGGGTTGCAAAAAATGGTATTTTAATAAAAGGTGCAAGTACAATACAGAAATTTGATGCAATTAAATATATTATTTTCGATAAAACCGGTACACTTACCGATGGAAAATTTAAAATTAAACAAATTACCAACTACGAAAAACCTTTAGACGAAATTAAATCAATTTTGCTATCAATTGAAAAACATTCGCCACATCCAATTGCAAAATCAATTGTTACCGAATTGGCTGATAGCGAATTAATTGATTTATATGATATTGTTGAAGATAAAGGAATTGGAATTTCGGCTTCCGATAAAAATGGCAATAAATATTCGGTAGGTTCATATAAAATCGCCAAACATCTTACCAAAGAGTTAAATCATGCAATATATTTACTCGAAAACGATAAGTTAATAGCTACTTTAGATATTGAAGATAATATAAAAGAACACGCCGCCGAAACTATAAACTATTTTAAAAACAGAGGAATACAACCAATTATTTTAAGTGGCGACAGAAAAGAAAAATGCGAAAACGTTGCATTAAAATTGGGAATTGATATAGTTTATTCCGAAAAACTTCCTTCCGAAAAACTATTGATAATTGATGAAATTGCATGCAAAGGAAAAGTTGCAATGGTTGGCGATGGTGTAAATGATGCTCCGGCTTTAGCTAAGGCTTTTGTAGGTATTTCGCTGAGCAATGCTAATCAAATAGCAATTAAATCGGCACAAGTTATTTTGTTAAATGGCAATTTGAGTTTGCTAACCAAAGCCTTTGGTATAAGTAGAAATACTGTGCAAATAATTAAACAAAATCTTTTTTGGGCATTTTTTTACAATGTGCTGGCAATACCAATTGCAGCTTCAGGCTTTTTAAACCCAATGATAGCAGCCTTTTCAATGGCTTTATCCGATGTTATTGTTGTTTTAAATTCGTTACGATTAAGGAGTAAGAGAATTGGGTAGTGTTTTATAATTAAAAAACTTGTAGAATATTAAAAAAACTCACCACGGAGACGCAGAGTACACAGAGTTTCACAGAGGAGCTAATCAGTAAAATATTTTTCCGAGTATCTTTGTGTTCTCCGTATCTCTGTGTTTAATTATTAGTTTAATCAACATTTAAAATCTCAAATAATATTTTTAAATAATGTCATGATTAGTGTATTTAAACGTACATGTTTGTTTTTATAAGTATTTAAGAAATAATCAGATAAAAATTAATTTGTCAAATTTTATATAAATATTTAAAACCACAAATAATTATGTATATTTGTTACAAAATATTATAGTTATGAAACGAGCCTTCAAAAATGTTTCACTTAAGTGAATTATTATTGGCGAGTTCCATACGACAATAAAATAAATAAACACCATACGTATGAAAAAATACATATTAATAGCACTTATAGGCATAATATTGCTTATTTTTGGCTGCAAAACAAACAAAATTGTTGTTTCTGAAATGAATTTTAACGGTCAGGTAGATAGGCAACAAAATTTAGTTTTTAAATTTAATTACGATTTATCAACCGAAAGCCTTTTAAATGTTTGGGATACAACTCAATATTTGAATTTTTCGCCATCAGTGCGAGGACGTTTTCAATGGAAATCGGCAAGAGAGTTAGTTTTTTCGCCCGAAGCAGGATTTCAGGCTAATACCGAATATACTGCAACACTATCTCCGCTTTTATCAAAACTTAGTAAAGAGAAAAAAGGAGTTACCGAAAACCCAATAAAATTTCATACTCCTTATTTAGAGCTAATGAATGTGCGAATGTTTTGGTCGCTTAGCGAAGCAATGGCTAACACTGTTGTGGTTCAAGCTAATTTAAGTTTTAATTATCCTGTTAAAGCAAGCGAATTAGATAAAAAATTAAGAATTATTGTTGATAATTACCAAGTTATTCATCGAGTAGTTACAGCAGGCGAATCGGATAATATTATTGTTGAATTTGCTTCGCCAACAAGTGCTGGCGAAAATGAAATTGAGGCTAAAGTATTTATTGATAAGGGTATAACTTGTTCCGGTTCATCAAAACAATCGGAATATATTATGGAAAAAGATGCAAAAATTCCATCAAAAGGTAATTTAATGATTACCGGTATGACTCCCGAATTTTCTGAAGGACAAGGTATTGTAAGGATATTTACAAGCCAACCAATATTAACCAATAATTTAAAAGATATTATTACTGTAAAACCTCAAGTTGATTTCGAAATTGATGGACAAGATAATGTTATAAATTTAAAAGGAGATTTTCTGGAAAATAAAACATATAGTATTCAAATTTCAAGCAAACTTACAGGTATTTTCGGCAAACAAATGACTAAAGATTACGAACAAGCTGTTACTTTTACAAAATCGAAACCATTTATTGCTTTTACCGATCCGGGAAGTTTGTATATGTCGTCGAAAGGTGAAAAAAACTTAGGAATTCGCCTCGGTAATGTTGAAAAAGTAAAAGTATCTGTTTTTAAAGTGTTTGAAAACAATATAATGCACTATATTAGAAATGGTAAACAATACTCTTATATGTACGATGAAAATAGTATGGACGATGAATATTACGATCTATATGAGTGGCAAATGGATGAGAATTACGGTAAAATGGTTTACGAAAAAAACGTTGATGTAAAAAGTCTTCCAAAGAATTTGAATACATTTTTATTAAATCTTAATCTTCAGCAAATTGATAATAGTGGAGCATTTAAAGGGTTTTATATTGTTAAAGTAGAAGACGATTCTCGAAGATTTTTACGCGATGCAATTATGGTTTCGGTTTCCGATATTGGTTTAATTGTTAAAAAAGGCAAGAATGATATTTTTATTGCTGCTAATTCAATTTTAGAATCTACTCCGCTTGCAGGTGTTAAGGTTGATATTATCAGCACAAATAATCAAAAAATTTATTCAACTACAACAAATACACAAGGAATAATTATTTTAAAAGATATTAATAAACTGTTTCCGGGCTTTGAACCGGGAATGGTTACAGCACAAATTGGTCAAGATTTTAACTTTCTATATTTCAACGATAATCGAATTGAAACTTCTCGCTACGAAGTGGGCGGAAAATATACCAATAATATTGATTATGATGTATTTATATACGGCGACAGAAAACTTTATCGTCCCGGCGATTCGGTTTTTATAAACACTATTTCTCGAACAATAGATTGGGAAACCGCTGCAAATATTCCTTTAAAATATAAAATTATTGCTCCAAATGGTAAACAGATGATTTCGTTCAGAAAAGAGACTAATAAGCAAGGAGCTGCCGAAATTGCTTTTAAAATTCCAGATGCAGCTTTAACCGGCGCTTATACCATTGAAGTTTACTCGGGAAATGATATAATGTTAAACTCATATCGATTTTCAACAGAGGAGTTTATGCCTGATAGAATTTCGGTAAAAGTGCAACTTTCTGATAAACAATTAGAACCAAACCAAAAATTATTGGTAAATGTTGATGCAAACAATCTTTTTGGAACTCCTGCTACCGGCAGAAAAGTAGAAAATGAAATGAGCTTAACTCGTGCTGTTTTAAAGCCAAAAGGATTTTCGGATTACGATTTTAGCGTAAATGTAAAAAACAATATTGCTATTGAAAATATTGTTAGAACAACAAAAACCGATGATAATGGTCGTGCTTCGGAGCTTTTTTCAATGCCCGATTTTGAAGGAATTGGAGTTTTAAATGGCAAAATATACACTTCTGTTTTCGATGAAACTGGTCGTCCCGTAAATCGTGTTACAACATTTGAAATTGCTACACAAAAAACTTTCTACGGTATTAAATATTTTGATAGCTATATATCAACACATCAACCATATACATTTAATATGGTTGCCGTTAACAGAAATGGAAAACTTGTGTCTGCTACCACTAAAGTTCAAATTATTAGAAACGAATATGAAAGCATTATTCAGCGTTCGGGAACAAATTATACCTATAATTCAAATAAACGCGAAGTAATTGTATATAATCAAACCGTAAATTTTGCCGAAGGAAAAGCTAATATTAGCTATACTCCTCTAAAATCGGGAGAATATCAACTTCGTATTTATAGTAATCAGGGTGATGGTTTTGTTTCGCGTACTTTTTACTCTTATGGAACTTCGGATACTGAATTTTCGTCATTTAATGTTGATAAAGATGGTGAAATTATTATTGAAAAAGACAAAGAAACGTATAAAGTAGGCGAAACTGCCGATTTGCTTTTTAAATGCCCTTTTTCGGGGAAATTAATTGTTACTGTTGAACGAAACGATGTTATGGATTTTTATATTTTAGAAGCAAAAGATAAATCGGCAGTTTTAAAATTACCAATAAAAAACAATCATGTTCCAAATATGTACGTTACCGCAACAGCAATTCGTTCGCTCACAAGTAGCGAAATTCCACTTACCGTTGCACACGGAATTTTACCAATTGTGGTTGAGAAAAAAGAAAATAATATTCCTGTAAATATCACTTGTCCAACACAATCGTTATCACGAATTAAACAAACAGTTGAAGTAAATGCCGAAGCAGGTTCGCAAGTAACTATTGCTGTTGTTGATGAAGGAATTTTACAAATGACCAACTACAAAACTCCCGACCCTTACGACTATTTTTATCAAAAACGTGCGTTGGAAGTAAATAGTTTCGATTTATATGCACGAATTTTTCCCGAATTAAAACGCTACACTTCAAGTTTCGGCGGCGACTTAGCTTTGGATATGAGCAAACGTGTTAATCCGATGACTAATAAACGTGTGAAATTGGTTTCGTTGTGGAGTGGAATTATTAGTAATACTTCTGGTAAAGTAAGGTATTCGTTTGATATACCTCAGTTTTCGGGCAGTTTAAGAGTAATGGCAGTTGCTTGGAAAGATAAAAAGTTTGGTTGTGCCGAAGCTAATATTAAAGTAGCCGACCCAATTGTAATTAGTACTGCACTGCCTCGTTTTTTAAGTCCCGGCGATGTGGTTGAATGTCCTGTTACACTTAGCAATACAACTACAAAAGCAATAAATGTAACCGTAAAATTAGCTAATAATGGACCAGTAAAAATTAATGGCGAAAGTTCGAAAACTATCAATATTCCTGCAAATTCGGAACGAAGAGTAGAATTTAATATTTCTGCCGAATATATTATTGGCGAATCGAATATTACTGTTAGTGCAATTAGCGAAGGCAAAACATTTAAAGAAGATATTGATATAACCATCAGACCGGCAGTTGGTTTGGTTAAAGTTTTTGAATCGGGAGTAGTTACCGAAAATTCATATAGTTTTACTGTTAATGCCGATTTTATTGCAGGTTCGGCAAAAAGTAAATTATTAGTCAGTAAATCGCCAATGGTTGAGTTTTCCCGCGATTTAAGCGAATTACTACATTATCCCTATGGCTGCCTTGAGCAAACTGTTTCTACTGCTTTTCCTCTACTTTATTATCGCGATATTGCAAAAGCAATTAATCAAGAAAATAAAAATATGAGTTGGA
>CAYTJB010000066.1:0-6716 GCA_964437995.1 uncultured Bacteroides sp.
ATTTTACAGCAAACATAGACAAATAAAGAGATGTAGCAATTTTTAGCATTACTTTGTCTATTACGCCTCAAAACCTGATTGCTAATAAAATTATTTTTGTTTGCTATAAAACCTTTGCTTCTAAATTAAACATTCATAGATACATTTTTTTGATTTGAATTAAATAAATATAATTTCTATCTCCTCAACTTTTTTGCTTGACCCTTACTCTATCGGTATAAATAAAAAAACCAGCATTACACTGGTTTTTTTTATTTCACTTTATAAATTTATGAATTCATTTAGTATCCGAAAACATCTTGTAGTGTGAGATATTTAACCTTTCCATAGTTACCAAGTACTTTAAAATTGGTTTCTTTTTTATCTCCTAATACCAAGAATGTATGTTTTTTATCCTTAATATATTTATCAGCAAAAGCCTTAACATCACTAAAAGTCATAGTAGGTACTTTTGCAAATATATCCTTACGAATATCGTAATCCAAACCTAATTTTTTAGCACTTTCATATCGCCATAAAATGCTTGATTTAGTAATTCTTTCGGTTCTCATTTTTTGAATAATTCCATCTTTTGCTAAGGTAAATGCTTTTTCAGACTCTGGCATTTTGTTTAATAATCCAATTAAAGCTTCCGATGCATCGCCTAATTTATCGTTTTGTGTAACAATATAAGAAATTCCCATATATGACTTGTTTGTTTTTTCAGGACTTTGGTAAAATGACATTGCTGTATAAGCTAATGAACGAGATTCTCTTAATTCTTGGAAAACAATAGAATTCATACTTCCACCAAAATATTCATTAAATAAAGCAACATCTGGAGTCATTGTTTTATTGTATAAACCACCTTTATTTAAAAGAAGCATCATTGATTGTTTTGAATCAAAATCAAGATGATAAACAATGTTTTTGGTTGTTTCTTTTTGTTCAAATTTTGTTTCTGTAGGAACTGGTTTAAGCTGTGCAGGAACATTATGATATGTGTTTAATATTCTTGTTACTTCAGCCGTTGGTTGATTTCCATAATACATAATGTGATGCTCATAAGAAAGTAATTGTTTTATTTTTGCAATCATTTCTTCAGGAGTTAAAGCTTTTAATTCAGCTTCTGTTAAGATATTGGTAAAAGACGATTTTTCGCCATAAATACCATAAGTTGCCAATGCATTAAATACTGATTGTTGATTCAACTTTGCATCTATTCTCTTTTTAAGGTTGTCTTTAATCATATTATCCAATGCTTCTTTATTTGGCTGGCAATCGGCTAATACTGTTTCGAAAAGCTGCAATGCTTTTTCCATATTTTCAGACAATCCGCTCAAACTAACATAAACTTTGTCTTCAGAGTTAAAAACATTAAAAGAACAACCTAATTTATAAAATTCTTCTTTTAATTGGGCATCGGTATATTTAGATGTACCTAAGAATTTTATATAATTAATAGCAGTTCCAATTTTTTTGTCGTTGTTACTTCCCATTTCGAAAACATAGTAAATATCAAATGTTTTATTTTCAGTATTTTCTTTGTAAGTTACAGGAATATTACTTTTTACATTAAAGAATTGCAAGTCTTTTTTAAAATCAAGAAAAACAGGTTGAACATCTGCTGGTTTATTTGTTTGAATTTTTTTCAAAAAATCAGATTCAATATCACGATTGATTTTGATAGGTGTAATTTTAGGTTTTTTTACTTTTTTGATAGATTCGTCTTTACCTTTTCTTTTGTAAACTACCACATAATTATCGCTAAAATTATTTTTTGCAAAATCAATAATTTCTTGCTTTGTAATTTTCGAAAGTTTATCAATAGATTCAACTTCATCTTTCCAAGGTGTATTTTCGATAAAAGCATCTACAAAAGTCATGGCTCTTGCATCATTAGTTTCATATTCTTTTATTTTTCCCAATTTCAAATCATTAATAATAGCTGACATCAACCAATCGGGGAATTCGCCTTTTTTAACCAATTCTATTTGAGACAAAAGCAAATCTTTTACTTCGTCCAAAGTTTGTTCAGCTTTAGGCTTTCCCGTTAATGTAATTACTGAATAATCATTCAGAATTTGAGTACTAGAACTCGCACTTAAAACTTTTTGTTTTTGTTTTAAGTTTAAGTCTATTAAACCGGCTGTTCCATTGGTTAAAATCATATCAAGCATAGTAATCATATCAGCATCTCTTGAACCAGCACCTGCAAAACGATAAGCAAGCCTAATATTTTCTGCATCTGTCCCAAATACTTCTTTTACAATTGGTTTTGTAATTGGAGCTTCTTTAGTAAATGTAAATGTAGGAATTTCCGATCTTTTAAAACTACCAAATTTTTCGTCAATTAACTTTATAGCATAATCTGGATCAAAATCACCCGACATACAGATTGCCATGTTGTTGGGAACATAATATTTTGCAAAAAATTCTCTAATATTTTTCATCGAAGGATTTTTGATATGTTCTTGTGTGCCTATAGTAGTTTGTGTTCCATAAGGATGATTAGCAAATAAACCTTCCAACATTGCAGTATAAACTTTACGATTATCCTGAGTTAAACTCATGTTTTTTTCTTCATATATGGTTTCTAATTCAGTATGGAATAATCGCAAAACCGGATTGCTAAAGCGTTCAGCTTGAATAGTAGCCCAGTTTTCGAGTTGGTTAGAAGGTATTTCATCTTGATAAGCGGTAACTTCTAATGAAGTAAACGCATTGGTTCCATCAGCACCAATAGCCGACATTAGCTTATCGTATTCACTTGGAATTGCATAAGTTGAAGCAATGTATGAAATACTATCAATTACATGATACATATCTTTGCGTTGATTCTCATCCGTTAAAGTTCTATAAATCTCAAACAATGAGTCAATTTTGGCAATAAGTGGAGCTTCGGTTTTCCAATCTTTGCTACCATAATTTGGCGTACCTTTAAATAGCATGTGTTCAAAATAGTGGGCTAAACCCGTAGTTTCTTTCGGGTCGTTTTTACTACCTGCTCTTACGACTACGTAA
Source organism: uncultured Bacteroides sp. (assembly GCA_964437995.1). GTDB lineage: Bacteria > Bacteroidota > Bacteroidia > Bacteroidales > JACABE01 > JACABE01. Next base: position 3,004 of record CAYTJB010000066.1, read on the forward strand.
GTTTGAATACGTGGAGCGTCTTTGTATACAGTCATATACACTTTCAACCCATTGTCGAGTGTATAAATTCTGGCTTTTAATGGATCTTCGGCTACCGATTCGTAAGTATATTGTTTTTGAGCTTGTGTTTGCTCAACTGCAATAAAAAAAACAGAAATGCTTATAAAAGCAATCCAGATAAATTTAAAGTTGTTTTTCATTTTAAATTAATTTAATTGATTATTAGATGTTTATTATTTGTATTAAAAAATTTGCCCAAAATATTTAATTTTGGGCAAATATTTGAGATTATTATTTCCCTTCTTCGGGCATTAAAACTACTCTTACGTAATGGTCTTTAGTAAAACATTTTAATGATAATTGTTTCAAGTCGTCAATAGTAATTGCTTTTAGTCGTTCTTCAAAATTCAACATCAGATTAATATCATCTCCATCAAAATAAGCCGATTGCAATTTGCCTAACCAATAATTATTTTTCTTTAAATTGGTTTCACGTTCTCTGGTAATAGCTTCTTTGGCTTTGTCAATATCAACTTGAGTAGGTCCTTTTTTCAATAGGTCTTTCATGATTCCAAAAACTGCTTTGGTTAACTTATCGGCACTTTTGGGCGAACAACCAAACATAATGCTAATAGAATATTCTGATTTTGGATAATGTTCCATTTCAATAGAAGCTTGAGGGCTATAAACGCCGCTTAGTTTTTCACGAATAACTTCTACTAATTTTATATCCATAATTCCTTGAAGTAAAGCCATTGACAATCTATTTTTATCGTTCCATTCCATACTTCCCGACATTAACAATCCTACCATACCTTGTTTTTCAGTACCTTTATGGAATTTTATATCATTTATTCCTTTTGCAAATTCAGGAGCTACATCTTTCCAAATTTCTTTTCTATTTGTAATAGGAAGGCTACCGATATATTTCTCAATCATTTGCGTAATGGAGTCCACATCAAAATTTCCAACAAAGAAAAATTTAAAATCGCTTGCATCAGCAAATCTATCTTGATAAATTTGGAATGCTTTGTCAAGTTTTATTTGATTGATTTGTTGTTCGGTAGGAATAATCATCAATCTCTTAGCATTTGGGTAAGATGATTTGTACAATGTATCGTAAAATGCAAATTGAGGATTTGCTTTGATGAATTTGAGCTGGTTTCTCATCTGAGATGTAAAAGTATTGAATGCTGCAGTGTCTTTTCTAGGTGATTTGAAATACAAATAGGTTAATTGCAATAGCGTTTCAAAATCTTTTGGTGTAGAACTACCTGTAAATCCTTCTTTTATATCAGAAATATAAGGGCTTATTTGCACAACTTTACCTTTTAATTTCTTTTCTAATTGCACGTTATCAAAATTTGCAATACCACTTTGATCAACAATGGTACTTGAAAAATTAGCTGAAATAAAATCTTGGTCAGGATACAATGAATGACCACCAGGACTATATGCCGAAACTAAAATTTCATCGTTTTTAAAATCAGTTGGTTTTAACACTACTTTAATGCCATTGGCTAAAGTAAGTTCTGTAAAACCAACTTCTTTGTTTTCTTTTTTTGAAATTACTTTTGAACCTTTAAGCTCCTCTGCTAAAAGAGGTTCTGTTTTAAAATTATCAATGTATGGTTCTAATTGTTTTGTTTTTGAATTTTTAATAATTGCCAAAACTTGTTCTTTGGTAGGAACTTTAACACCTTCTTTTTCAGGAGCGGTTACCACTAAAGCCATATTATTATCAGTTACCCATTTTTTTGCTAATGCGTTAATTTCAGTCAATGTAATTTCTGGTAATAATTTTTTTGTGTATTTTAATTCATTTTTTATACCCGGAATAGGTTCTTGCGATAGAAAATTATTAGTATATTCGTTGCAAAATCTTCCACTTTCTGTTTTATCTGCTTCTTTCGCAGATTTTTCCATATTACTTAACATTTCTTCTTTTTGTCGGTCAAATTCCGATTCAAGAAAACCAAATTTTCTAACTCTTTCGTTTTCAAGCAAAAGAATTTCCAACGATTTGTCTATTTGATTTTCTTTTGCCATTGCATAAGAAGAATAGGCATCGCCACTACGGGCTAAAAACTGACCATAAGAGGTTGAAGCCCAAATAAAAGGAGCATCTTGTTTTAATGAAATTTCTGATAATCTTGCATTTAACATACCTGTGTATAATTGTTCCATTAAATAGTTTTTATAATCGCCTACAGTTTGCTTAATAACGTGAGGGTGTTTGTAAAATAACATTACCATATTATTAGTTGCTTCTTTATCTGTTTCTATGGCAATTAAAGGCTCTTCGTTAGCTGGCAAATCAAAAACAGTTCTTGTTTTAGGATTTTCAGGATTTTTAATTCCGCTAAAATGTTGTTTTATTTTAGCTTCTGCCGAATCAACATTAATATCTCCAACTACAATAACTGCCTGTAAGTCAGGACGATACCAATCACGATAATATTCACGAATTGTTTCATGCTTAAAGGTTTCAATAACTTCTATTTTCCCAATAGGCGTTCTTTCTGCATATTTAGAACCTTTGAAAATTATTGGAAAAAACTTTTTACTCATCCTATCATCAGCACCTAAGCCTAATCGCCATTCTTCGGTAATTACGCCTCTTTCTTTATCAATTTCTTTTCCATCAAATGTTACATTATGTGCCCAATCTTCAATAATTTGAAAACCTTTGTCAACCAAACCTTCCTTATCGGTAGGAATAGGAAGCATATACTCCGTATAATCAAAACTTGTACCTGCATTAATATCAGCTCCAAAACGAACACCAATGCTTTGCAAATAATTTACCAACTCATTCTTAGGAAAGTTTTTTGTGCCATTAAAACACATGTGTTCAACAAAATGAGCTAAACCTTGCTGTGCATCAGTTTCTAATACAGAACCAGCATTTACAACTAACCACAATTCTACACGTTTTTCTGGTTTTTTATTTTGACGAATGTAGTAAGTTAAGCCATTGTCTAATTTCCCAATCCTAACTTTTGGGTCAATTGGCAAAGGTTTGTTTAGGTCAAGCTTTGCTTCTTGCCCAAATAAGCTGGTAAACATAAAAGTAACCAGCAACAGACTTAAAAATTTAATTTTCATTTGTTTTTTATTTAATTATTAATTTATGTGAATAGTATATTATTGTTTAAAATTCTATTTCGAGGCTTAAATCATCCTTTAGTTTAATTATTTCAGGATTTTTTTCTGCCATTTTCTTAAATTTATCGCTATCGGTATAAGCAATATCGCTTGCTATTTCCGATGCAATTACTTGTGTTTCTATTTGTAAAGAAGCATTTCCTGTCTTACTTCTCAAAAAATCTAAAATATCTCCTCTTTTTTGCTTTATCTCGGTTTCTTGTACTTTGTTATCAATGGTTATATCAATAATATTATCTCGTAAAATGGGTTTATTCTTTGTTAAAGTAGCATACAAACTTGGCGATGATTCTTGGATAGATACCACATATTCCATCCAAAGCTCGTCAAAACTTTGTTTAGTAATTTCATAATTGGCTTCTGGTTCTTGCACTAAGTTTGAGGTTTCTTCATTAGGTTTTTGTTCAGGTTTTGCACCTTCTGCCATCATTGCTTTTACCGACATTCCACTGCTGTAATTAGAAGTATTAGTTGGTTTTACAACTTCTTGTTTCGCAATAGGATTAATATCAATAGTCGGTTTTGTAGCTTCTATTGGCTTAGGA
>CAYTJB010000066.1:6726-12850 GCA_964437995.1 uncultured Bacteroides sp.
TTTCCACTACCGGTCTTACCTCTTGTTTGGGAGAAATAATTTCTTGTTTTTTAACAGTTTCAGGAGTAGAAGCAGCATTAACAAGCGAACTCAATTGCATCAACATAATTTCGATGCTTAATCTTTTATTATTGCTAATTTTATAGTTTAAATCGCATTGATTAATAATATCTAAAGATTTAAACAAAAAAGGAACCTGGCATTTTCCCGATTGTTCTTTGTATCGTTCTTTTAAATTTTCGCCAATTTCGAGCAATTTAATAGTTGCAGCGTCTTTGCCAACTAATAAATTACGCAAATGCTCAGCTAATCCAATTATAAAATGCTGTCCATCAAAACCTTGTTCTATTACTTCATTAAAAAGCAGTAATGTATTAGAAATTTCGTTTTGAAGGAAAAAATCAGTTAATTTGAAATAATAGTCGTAATCAAGTACGTTTAAATTTTCAATTACTGCTTGGTACGTAAGATGATTGCCAGCAAAGCTTACCAATTGGTCAAAAATAGAAAGTGCATCGCGCAACGCACCATCAGCTTTTTGAGCAATAATATGCAGTGCATCTTTATCGGCTATAATATTCTCTTTTTCTGCCACATAAGCCAAGTGATGAGCAATGTCTTCAATTTTAATTCTTTTGAAATCAAAAATCTGACAACGAGATAATATTGTAGGAATTATTTTATGTTTTTCGGTAGTAGCCAATATAAATTTTGCATAAGCGGGCGGTTCTTCCAATGTTTTCAAAAAAGCATTAAAAGCAGCCGTTGAAAGCATGTGAACCTCATCAATAATATACACCTTATATTTGCCATTTTGTGGTGGAATTCGCACTTGGTCAACCAAGCTACGAATGTCATCTACAGAATTGTTAGAAGCAGCATCTAACTCATAAATGTTAAAAGAAGCGGAATTATTAAAAGAAACACATGATTCACAAATATCACAAGCTTCGGTTTTTTCGTTAATATTCTGGCAGTTAATAGTTTTTGCCAAAATACGGGCACAAGTAGTTTTGCCAACGCCACGAGGACCACAAAACAAAAAAGCTTGTGCCAAATGATTATTCTTAATGGCATTTTTTAATGTATTGGTAATAGAAGTTTGCCCAACTACTGTATCAAAAGTATTGGGGCGGTATTTACGTGCCGAAACAATATAATTTTCCATCAAAGTTATTTAATTATAATAGTTTCCAAAATTATAAAAAATATTAAGTGCATATCTATTACTAACAAAAGTTTTTTGTTTTTTTAAGCTTTTTGTAACGAATCTTTGTTTAAAAATGGATTTGAATAATTTTTTGCAATATTATCATTATAAACAAGAAAATTTTAATTTTTTAGATAAAAATAGTATTTATCAGCTTGAAATAGGGTTTTTAAACGATAAGGATAAAATTTTAAAAAATGTTAAAAAGCCCAACAATTGTTATAATTGTTGGGCTTTTTACTTTATAAACTTTCAGTGTTATAACTTTCCAAACTAATATGGATTATTTTCGTGAAAGCACTTTAAGCGAGCTTCTAAATCGGGGAACTGCTCACGTTTTACCAAAGAAACACATGCACGCATGCCTTCTATCTTTTCGCTACCAGTAATGGCTAATGAAATAGCACTTATACCGTAATATAACATTTCCTTGAGTAATTCTTCGCCAGTATAACCCTGATAGGAGTATGTAAAGTAAAAACCATCAGCAATAGGTTGGTCTATATCTTTATCATATACTATTTTGAAACCATTGTCGATAAACATTTTTTTCATGATATGGGCTTTTTCGCCATATTCTTTTACATCGTTTCTGAAATTGTATTTACCATCGTTAACGGCTTTTAAAATAGCTGCTAATGCGTATTGTGCCGAATGTGCCGTTCCTGAACTTAATGAGTAAACTGTGCCGAATATCATGGCATTGCCAAAAATATCAGAAGTAAAGCGTTTGCGTAATCGTTCGCTTTTGGTATTAAATAAATGATCAGAAATTACCATCATACCAATACGTTGACCGGCATAACTAAATGCTTTTGAGCTGGAAATAAATAATAACCAGTTATCGGTGTATTTGGCTACCGTTGGTTGATAAGGTGGCTTGCCAGGTGTAGAATAATCCTTACGGAAATCCATTCCAAAATAAGCAAGGTCTTCCATAACGATTACATTGTATTTATCAGCCATTTCGGCAATAATTTTTAATTCCTCATCGGTAAAGCAAATCCACGATGGATTATTGGGGTTTGAATACAGCATACAAGAGATATTGCCTTTGCTCAAAAAAGATTCTAATTTTTCGCGAAGTTTGCTACCGCGATAATTATACACATCAAAACTTTCGAATTTTAAATCAAGCAAACGATGTTGCTGCTTATGAACAGGGAATCCAGGATCTAAGAATAATGTAGTGTCTTTGCCTTCATAAAGATTATTTATAAGCAAAAAAGCTGCAAAACCGCCTTGCATAGAACCAACTGTAGGAATACAACCCATAGGGCTTACATCAATATCTAAAAATAATTTAACAAAACGTGATATTTCTTGCTTTAATTGAGGTATTCCTTGAATATCAGGATAAATAGCAGCTACGCCTCGATTTAAAGCTTCTATTTCCGCTTCTACGCCCACTTGAGCAGGAGGTAAGCCAGGAACACCCATTTCCATGCGTACAAAACGACTGTTGGTTTCTCTTTCGATTTCATCAACTAATTTTTTTATAACACGTATGGATGCTTTACCTACATCAGCAATGTTGTTATCAATAATTTTTTGGTCAACTATTTCTCTTTTTATAGGCGTATCCATCATGATTATTATGTAGTTAGGTTTGAAATAATAATAAAATATTCGTTTCCAAAAATAGAAATAATTTGATTCCCACACAATAATAGTTGCAAAAGTTTGAAAGTTTTTTTAATATCTCATGTTACGCAAGACTTAAAATTTGCACACAAGTAACGTCTATTGAAAAAATCAGGATATTATCACGAAATCATAGTATTACTTTTTTTATTTAACTTTTTCCTTGATAAAAAAGTTAAATAAAATCAAGACTACAAACAACCCCGAAGTTTCGGGACTACGCTTTTAAAAACTGCTACGCAATACTATGAATAGCGAAATATTGATTTGTGTTTTTTTTATACTTAAGGAAAACAGGTTTGCAAAAACTTATGCCTGAATTAACTGAAAATTTTCAGTCATTAAACTTTCAAGTTTAATTTTGTACTCGTCAATATTATCAAAAAATTCAAGCATTTTTCTTTGAAAGTTGCAAATTTTTCTAAAAATTCTTTCACTATTTGAGAACGATAATATTTTGCATTATCCAATATAATATACAGTATTCCCAAGAGCTGTTCTTTGAGCATTTGCTCTAATAATGCTATAGTGTTGAGAATTTATACTTTCATCGTCTCGAATAATAACTTTATGTTCAGCTATATCATATGCTCCATTTATATTTACCCTCATGCGACCAGTATTAGTTTTAAGAACTTGTTCTTTGCCTTTTTTTATCCAACCAAAAACGGACTGTGAATTGTGTAAAGGATGAACTCCGTCCATAAAATAGATATGGTCTTGATGTGATTTGTTTGCTTTTAATTCGTTATATTTTTCAATAAACGCTTCCTGTGCTTGTTTATTTGCTTTGACCGGAATAGGTTTAGGCTTTTTATAGCTGAAACCTATTTGATGCAAAAGACTTGTCATTCCTTTTAAAGTATAATCAACTCCATATTTTGTCTGAACATAAGCACATATCTCTTTTGCCGTTATGTAAATCTGGATTTCTAATGTGTCGACAATTCTTGTTGTTCTGTATTTGATAATTTACTTATACCTCCTGTGTAGTTATCTTTAAGTAAGGTCTTGATTCCATCTGTTTCAAATATTCTATGCCATCTTCTTACAGTTCCTTCATCTATTAATAACAACTCTGCGACTTGTTCATAGCTATATCCTTTGTTAAGCAACAATATTAACTTTATTCTATCTCCCTCTCGTAGAGTACGAACCTGCTTATGCATACGCTTATAGTTAGCAATTTGTTCCGATGTTAGAAAATCTCTCATTACATGGCAAAGAAAAGTCAAATATTCTTTCCCTGTCATTGAAAATTATTTTTTTACAAACCGTAACTTGTTAATTATTTTTTCTATTTTTGTTCAGCATTAGTATAACAAAATGGAATATATAACAACTACGATAAAGATTTAACCTGTCAACGTGCTTGCACCTGACAGCGTTAAGAAGAAAAGTAGTGAATTAACACTGACAGGTCTAAAGACGCTGTCAGTGTTAAAACCACAATAACCAATAACTTTTAACTTTACAAACTTTAAGAACTTTATAAACTCAAAAAAATGTTAACAACAGAAGAAAATCTCCGACCTTCCTCATTAAAAGACATTGCAGCCAAGATGCTTACGGCAGCCCGTACTGCTCCTAAAGCTCGTGGTATTGATAATTTGGTATTAGCTGTTGCTACTGGCGAAACAATACGTCTTATATCTGATAAGATGAAAGAAATCGGCAATAGCAAAGAGAATTATAAATTTTTTCTTCGTGATGCCGAAAATATTTTAAATGCTGAAGCGGTTGTATTAATTGCCAGCAAAGTAAAAGCGAATGGATTGAACTGTGGATTATGTGGTTATGCCAATTGTGCAGAAAAAAATCAAGTTCCTAAAGCACCTTGTGCATTTAATACCAACGATTTGGGAATAGCCATTGGTTCGGCTGTAAGCATTGCTGCTGATAACCGAGCCGACAATCGTATAATGTTTTCGGTAGGCATAGCTGTGAGAGCATTAAGATTGATGGGCGACGAAGCAGCCATTATCTTTGGTATTCCATTGAGTGCATCGGGTAAAAGCCCTTTTTTTGATAGAAATTTTCCTAAATAATGTGTGGAATAACAGCCATAGTAAAGCTTACTGACAAGCAAATTCATTTGCCGCAAGTCGTTAAACAAATGACAGATAAAATTTGTCATCGTGGACCTGATGATGAAGGCTATGTGCTGTTTAATAATCAAGAATCTATTTGTGCAGGTGGAAAAGACACCCAACCAACGGCTTGGGAAACTTCATTTCCCTATTCGCCAAAGGAAAATATTGCTGAATTATCGGATAATTATAATATTGCGTTGGGGCATCGTCGCTTATCAGTCATTGATTTATCGGAAGTTGCTCACCAGCCTATGTGCGTTGACGATGTGTGGATTACGCTGAATGGCGAAATTTATAATTATATCGAGCTTCGCAACGAATTAGTGGCATTAGGTCATACATTTATCAGCCAAAGCGATACCGAAGTTTTGTTAAAAGCCTATAAAGAATGGGGTGTTGAATGCTTACAAAAACTCAATGGCATGTGGAGTTTTGTAATTTACGACAAAACCAAGCAATTACTCTTTGGTTCCCGCGACCGTTTTGGTGTAAAACCTTTGTATTATTATAAAGATGAAAATGTGTTGGCTTTTGCATCGGAACATAAAGCCTTGCTACAAATCCCCGACAACAATATTGGCATTAACGAAAGTGCTGTGTTTGATTTTCTATTTCTAAGCCAAATAGAAATGCAGCCCGAAGGCTTTTTTAAAAATGTGTTTGAAATTATGCCTTCGCATTATTTTATTTACGATTTCAAACAAAAAAGCTTTGCTATCGAAAGGTATTATGAATTAAGCTTTAATAAAGAAATAGAAGCTTTTGATGCGAACAAACAACTTGAATATACGCGTAAAACCCGTAAGTTAATTCATCAAGCAATTGATATTCGGCTGAGAGCCGATATTCCTGTTGGGTTTTGCCTGAGTGGCGGTATTGATAGTTCGAGCATTGTTTGTATGGCTTCCGAAATCAGCAAAGAACATCATTTAACGCAATTGGGCAACCATCTTAAAACATTTACGGCAGCTAACCAAACCGACGAATTTAACGAAGCACGTTGGGCAGAAATGGTAGTGAATAAAACAGGTACCAATTGGATAAAAACCAATTGCACTGCCGAAGACATGATGCAAGAGCTTGCAAAAATAATTTATCATCAAGATATACCGTTGTATTCTACCAGTACTTATGCACAATACAAGGTAATGCAGGCTGCTGCTGCAAATGGAATCCA
>CAYTJB010000067.1:0-4794 GCA_964437995.1 uncultured Bacteroides sp.
TCATCTAATATTTCTATTAATTTATGATTCAGATTTTTAATTGCCAAAGGTATATTCCAAACATTTTTGTTACGTTTTTCAACATAATTTGAAATAGAACGTATTTGTAAGTGTTTTAAATTCTGCAACATACAAGCGTACATAAAGGCAGCACCTTCCATGCTTTCTATTATGGGATTGTATAGTTTTTTTACTTTTTCAATAGCATTTTCGTTGCCATGTATTGTATTTACGGTAATTCCTTTTGCTATTGGCAATTGATTAATTATTTTACTTTCAAAAACAGATTGGTTGATAAGCTCCATGTTGCTAAAAGGAAAACGATTTTCTTCGATGAGGTTTAAATCAACTAATGACAAAAAATATTCTCCATTATCAGCACCTAATTCCGAAAAACAATCAGAAGTTACATTAAAAACATTTCCCAAATTAATACTTTTATCAAAACAACCGGCAATTCCAGCATTTATAGCTGCATCGTAATTATATGATTGTAAGGTTTTTCCCATGTAAAATGCCGTAGCTACCATGCCAATACCCGTTATTAGCACATCAATATCAAAATTCCTATATTTATAAGTATTAAGATTGGTTTCCTTTTGTTCAACAAAAGTAAAACGTTCTATTAATGGTTTAATTTCCAAAGAAGTAGCCGATACAATAAGAATATACATTACATTTGTTTTTGCTTTTACAAAATTACTACAAAATTTTTATACTTTTGTGTTGTTAAAAAAATTATCACTTTGGGGTGTCATTTTATTCAAATAGAAAATGAAAATACAAACAACAAAACATATATTGTTTATTATCTTATACTTATGTGTAATCCCAGTTTCGCTAAAAAGCCAAATTAGCATTGGTGGAATTCCTCCCAGTTTTGAATACAATTTGAATAAATCGGCTATTCAAACAATAAATATTGACAAACCAAATATTACACAATTATTATTAGAAGATGAAATGTCTGACAAAAAAGGAGAAGCCTATCGTATGGGCATTCTATTGCCTGTTAATAAAGGAATTCACAATTCGGGTACATGGACAAAACTAAGCAATGGCGATAAAATTTGGCAATTAAAAATTACTGCAAAAGGAGCATTAGCAACGAGTTTGTATTACGATAAATTTTATTTGCCCAAAGGCAGCCGTTTATACGTTTATAATAATGATAAAACCAATTTAATAGGAGCATTCACAAATAAAAATAATCATAAAAGTGGCTTATTTGCTACCGAATTAACTATTAGCGATGCTACAATACTTGAATATTATGAACCTTTTACCGTAAACGATACTGTAATCATTAATATATCTGATATTAATTATGCTTATAGAGGTGTAAATACTGTAAATAACAATAAAATTGGGTTTGGCACATCGGGTAGTTGTGAGGTAAATGCTAATTGTTCAGAAGGTAATGATTGGCAATTGCAAAAAGCAGGAGTTGTACGCATAAATATTCGTATGGGCGGAAGTTCAAATTGGTGTACCGGTTCATTGGTTAACAATACATTGCAAGATTATAAGCCCTACATACTCACAGCCGACCATTGTGGACACAGCGCCTCTACATCAGATATTACACAATGGATGTTCTATTTTAATTATGAGTCGTCTTCGTGCAGCAATCCTTCATCTGAAGGGGAACTGGCTTTGCGAAGCATGACAGGGGCAGTTAAAATTGCCAATGGCGGTAATTCAGGAAATACCGGCTCCGATTTTTTCTTAGTACGTTTAAACAACAATATTCCAGAAACATATAATCCATATTTTATAGGATGGGATAAAAGTGGAGATTCAAGTATTTCGGGCGTTTCAATACATCATCCTGCCGGAGACATTAAGAAAATAAGCACTTATACCATACCATTGGTTACAGGTGCTTATATTACAGCACTTTCACATTGGAAAGTTTATTGGAGTGCTACATCTAATGGACATGGTGTAACCGAAGGTGGTTCTTCGGGTTCGCCAATTTTTAACACTGCGGGCAAACTAATTGGAACTTTAACGGGCGGAACTTCTGATTGCTCACAACTTACAGAACCAGATTTCTATGGGAAATTCGACTGGCATTGGGATAAAAATGGCACTACTGCTACGGAGCATTTAAAAGAATGGCTCGACCCAATTAATAGCAATGTAAATCAACTAAATGGAATGGCGTATAGTCTGAAAGCTGATTTTATTGCCAGCAATACCTCTGTAAAAGTAGGCGAAACACTTAGTTTTATAAGCAAATCCATTGGTAATCCCGATCAATATTTATGGAGTTTTGAAGCAGGAAATCCATTTACGTCAACTGTAAAAGACCCAAGTGAAATTAAGTATTTAGAACCAGGGTTCTTTGATGTATCTCTAAAAGTATCCAATGCCGATACAAATCTTTCAACAACAAAAACAGATTATATAAGAGTTTGGGACGATATTAAAATATACACTGCACCATTGAGTGGGCAATTATGGATTGATTTAAACAATAACATCATTGCAAATTTTAGCATTTCTATTTCTGATATTTTAGGAAGAAATGCAGTGAATTACGAAAAAAGCAACATTACTCAAAATATGTATAATTTTAATGTAAGTAATTTACGTACTGGCGTTTATATCGTGAAACTTAAAACAGATATTGCTAATTATGTTGAAAAAATATTGATAATCAATTAATGCAAACTTAATTTCATTCGGTATAACTTTTCCAGAGTTTGAAAAAACCTGACTGAGTTTACTATATGCTTGTTTGTACATTTTTATACAAAAACAGCCGTTAATTCAAAAAAAATTCTTAGGTTTGCTGCCCCAATTTTAAGAAACAAAAAAATCGTAATGAACAATAATATAAGACTTAACCCAAATCCATTGGTGCAATTTTTGGAAAAACCTACTTCCGAGTTTACTAAAAACGACCTGATAAAATTTGTAGAGGAAAATGGCATTGAAATGCTTAATCTTCGCTACGTTGGTGGCGATGGTAGGTTAAAATGCCTGAATTTTGTGATTAATAGCATTGAGCATTTAGATGCAGTATTGAGCAGCGGCGAAAGAGTTGATGGATCAAGCTTGTTTACACATATAGAGGCTGGTTCGAGCGATTTATACGTGGTTCCACGTTATCGTACTGCTTTTGTAAATCCATTTACCGATATTCCTACGCTTGATATTTTGTGTTCGTATTTTAATAAAGATGGCGAACCATTAGAAAGTTCGCCCGAATATATTATGCACAAGGCACATCAGGAATTAAAAGCCAAAACAGGTTTTGAATTTCAGGTAATGGGTGAGTTGGAATACTACATAATTAGCCCAAAAGAAGAATTATACCTTGCCGAAGACCAACGTGGTTATCACGAATCATCGCCTTTTACAAAATGGGAAATGCTTCGCACCGAATCTATGCATGCCATAGCCTCAGTAGGTGGTAACATTAAATATGGACATTCCGAAGTGGGCAATTTTACCATTGCTGATACCATTTACGAACAAAATGAAATTGAGTTTAGCCCATCGCCATTAGAAGAAGCTGCTGACCAATTATTGATAGCCAAATGGATATTGCGTACATTAGCTTATAAATATGGTGTTACCATAACTTTTGCACCAAAAATTACTGTTGGCAAAGCCGGAAGCGGTATGCACATTCATACCCGCTTGATGAAAGGCGATAAAAATGTAATGGTAGAAGATGGCAAACTTTCGGATATTGCTCGCAAAGCCATTGCCGGATATTTGGCATTAGCTCCTTCGTTAACTGCTTTTGGAAATACCAATCCTGCTTCCTATTTTCGCTTGGTGCCACATCAGGAAGCACCTACCAATATTTGTTGGGGCGATCGCAATCGCTCGGTATTGGTAAGAGTTCCTTTAGGTTGGTCGGGGAAGAAAAACATGGCAAAAATTGCAAATCCGTTGGAAGAAGATGCTGCTCATGACTTTTCGCACAAGCAAACGGTTGAATTCCGCTGCCCTGATGGTTCGGCTGATATTTATTTGTTATTAGCTGGCTTAACAGTAGCAGCACGTCATGGTTTTGAGATGGAAAATGCCTTGGAAGTTGCAAAAAATACTTATGTTGATGTAAATATTTTCCATGATGAATTTAAAGATATTGCTTCACGTCTCGATCATTTGCCGGCATCATGCTACGAATCGGCATTAAGATTGGAAGAACAACGTGATGTTTATGAAAAATATGGTGTTTTCAGTAAAAGCATGATAGATGGAACTGTCAAGAAGCTAAAAGAATACAATGACGAGATTCATTGCAGCAAAGAAAAAATAATGAAATTGGTTCATAATTATTTTCACTGCGGATAAGAGAATCTTGTAATTTGAAGATTTTTTGATTTTGGAATGATTAAACCCTGACAACATTTAAAACGTTGTCAGGGTTTTTTATTAATGTTTATATTTCTATAAAATATTGATTATAAAATATTTATATCGTTAATTATTTAATTTATGAAGCAATTTAAAATCATAAGCAAAAGCAAAATAATTTTGAATGTCATGGTTTAGTTATCAACATAATACTGCTTAAAAGTAATATAATTTTTGAGTGAATATTGAGTGATTTTTGACTAACTTTGCAAAGTATATTGTGTTATAAAGAAATTACTTCTTTGAAATAATAATTTTTGGATACTTAGGTTTTTGGATTTGGAAGATTTTTAAAAAGAGATAGGATGATTTAAAAAAAAGGCTCGACTAAATTGTTACCATGATTAAAAATACAACGATTCAATTTGAAAGTAATAAAAGTTTAGAATTTATTGATCTTACCGACAAAGT
>CAYTJB010000067.1:4804-7491 GCA_964437995.1 uncultured Bacteroides sp.
TATAGAGCAGTATAAATAATAGCTGTTCTTGGCTAATTATGCTTAACGTAAATCAAATATCAACAAAACCCATGATAAAGAACCTTACAAAACCATTTTTTGGCTTACTAAGCAAAACTTTTGCAATAATTGCTTTAGTTTGGCTTTTGGTAAGTAATACTACTTATGCTAATAATATTACTATCAGCAATTTAAGCCTAACAGGTAAAAACACTTCGGCTGGAGTTAATAATATTGCCAATTATATGCTGGTACAGTTTGATATAAACTGGGAAAACTCTTGGCGAACATCTGCTGCTCCCAATAATTGGGATGCTGCTTGGGTTTTTATAAAATACCGTGTTTCTGTTGCAAATGGTGGTGATGGACTTTGGAAGCATGCTACACTAAATGTAACAGGTCATACAGCACCAACAGGTAGTATTATTGATATTGGTTTGCTTGATCCTACAACAACTTTTAACACTTCCACCAATCCTGGTTTGGGTGGTTTTATTTATCGCAATGCCGATGGAACAGGCAGCTTTAGCAAAACTGGCGTACAACTTCGATGGAATTACGGTAGCAATGGAGTTATAGATAATGCGTATGTTGATATTCAAGTTCACGCTATTGAAATGGTTTATGTTCCTCAGGGAGTTTTTAATTTAGGAAGTGGAGGTACTGAAGGAGGTGCTTTCTATAAATATCCGACTACTACAAATACTTATGCTGTAAACTCCGAAGCTGCTATTACAGTTGGAACTACAGCTAATAACCTCTATTATCCTTCAAATGGAGATCAAGCAGGTCCTATATCGTCTACTTTTCCAAAAGGCTACAATGCTTTTTACTGCATGAAATACGAAATAAGCCAGCAAGGCTATGTAGATTTTTTAAATACATTAACAAGAGCACAACAAGACAGTCGTGCTGCAACTGCTCTTCCAAGTGGAACCACAGCGGTGACTAATCGCTATGTGATGACAAATTCTGCGAGTATGAATGATAGGAATGGAATTAGATGTGATGCCAGCATACATACCAGCAACCCAATTAATTTTTATTGCGATTTTAGTGGCAATGGAATAGGAGGTGAATTAGATGATGGCAAAGACATTGCTTGTAACTATTTAAGTTGGGATGATTTAGCGGCATATCTTGATTGGAGTGGCTTACGTCCAATGACAGAATTAGAATTTGAAAAATCTTGTCGAGGAACCTTAGTAGCAGTAGCCAACGAATATGCATGGGGCACTACAAACATTACTGGTATACCTTATGTGTTAAGTAACAGTGCTGCAAACAATGAAGTTATAGCTGCCAATTATAGCACAACTCTTGGAAATGTTATGTATAACGACACTAAACCACTTACAACCGATGGTCCTTTGCGTGTGGGAATATTTGCAGGAACAACTGGTAACACTGGCAGAATTACAGCAGGTGCTACTTACTATGGTATTATGGAAATGAGTGGTAATTTGTACGAACGCACCGTAACAGTAGGTTCTGTTACGGGACGTAGCTTTACTGGCACACACGGCAATGGAGCACTAAATGTTACAGGCGATGCTGATATTGCTACATGGTCTGCTGGTATTCGTGGAGGAAGTTGGTTTATGTATCAGTCTGACTTACGCACTTCCTGCCGTGCTGGGGCAGCAGGAGTTTTTACTACTCGCCACGAAGGTTATGGTGGGCGTGGCGTACGTGGGGTGGCAGTGCCTTTCGTTTGTGGTGGCACGCTCCCTATTTCACACGTTGCAGTCACAGTGGCACCAGTTGCTAAAACGGTAAATTATGGTACAGTACTTACTACTTTATCGGGAGCCAATAAATGTTGGATTACCCAAAATTTAGGTGCAGATAATCAAGCTCTTCTAAAATCTGATCCTTCGGAAACCGCTGCAGGCTGGTACTGGCAGTTTAATCGCAAACAAGGGTATAAACATGATGGCACTACACGCACACCAGCTACTGCTTGGGATGCAACAAACGACAACTTAAGTGCTACTTGGGAAGCAGCTAAAGATCCATGTACTATTGAATTAGGAGCAGGCTGGCGTATTCCTACCAATGCAGAATGGACAACGGCAAGTTTTGGATGGTCTGGTGGTGTTGATGCTTATAATTCTGATTTAAAGCTTCATGCAGCAGGGTTACTTCTCAACACAGATGGCTCTCTCAGCAATAGAGGAGCATCTGCTACATATTGGAGTAGTACACAGTTTGATGCTAATACCAGCTACGACTATTTTTTCGCATTAGGCTTTTCTACTATGCTTCAAGACATCAAGTCTTCTGGTTTGAGTGTTCGTTGTATTAAAGATTAAATAGATTTACTATAATGATTATTTATAAATACTTCGTAATGGGTAAGTTTTTAAAAAATACAGATACTGAATATTGAAAATGAATAATTAACAATTATGAAAAAATTTACATTTTATATTATTTTGTTGTTGGCAATCCCTACAAGCATGCTGGCACAATATACTGGAAATATTGGAAGAGGGGATTGTATGTTAGATATTACATCTTCTATTGAAGTAACAGCCTCATCAGGAACTGTTGGACCAACACTTTATTCTTCGCTAAAACTAGCTTTTGATAAAATAAATGATGGAACACACCAAGGTGCACTCGTTGTTAAAATAATTGGAAGTACTACCGAAACGTCTACTGCTGTGCTAAATGGAAGTGGA
>CAYTJB010000067.1:7501-12679 GCA_964437995.1 uncultured Bacteroides sp.
AAATATTTATCCAACTGTAAGCGGTATTGTTATCAATGGCGATATCAATGCTCCATTAATTAATTTAAACGGTGCCGATAGTGTTACTATTGATGGTAGAGTAAATGCCACAGGTTCTACGAAAGATTTAATTATTACCAATACAAATGTATATGCCAACGCATCAACTATTAAGTTTGTTAATGATGCTACTTATAATACTATTCAATATTGTACTATTAAAGGGTCACAATATATTGTATATTTTTCATTAGCAACCAATACAGGCAACGACAATAATACAATTACTAATAATAATATTACTAATGCTGCCGATAGTATTCGCCCATTATATGCAATATGTTCTTCAGGAACTCCAAATAAAGAAAATAATACCATAACCATAAGCAATAATAATATATATGATTTCTTTAACCATGTTATTTCTTCGTATGGTATTTATCTTGGAAGTAACACAACAGCCTGTACAATATCTAATAATAATTTTTATGAAACAACTTCTTTTGCTCCAACAGCTGCTGCTGATTATTATGCAATATTTATTGATAACACTACTACAGGAAATGACTTTGAGATAACGAATAACTACATTGGAGGAAATAATAATTCTTGTGGAGGTACTTGGCTAAAGACGGCAACTTCTTCTAATTATTTTTACGGAATATCACTTAGAGTTGGAAATTCTGTGGCAAGTAACATACAAGGCAATACTATCAAAAATTTTGATTGGTCAAATAATGGTAATGCAGGATGGAATGGGATTTATATTAATAATGGTACCGTTAATATTGGTACTATTACAGGAAATGTTATTGGCGATACTATTGGTAATGGTTCTATTACAGTTACAACAGGAGGAGCACTTGCTGGATTTGTATATGGTTTTTACTGCCTTGCGGGTAATTTAAATATTCAAAACAATAAAATTGGCTCTATTACTGTGGCTAATAGCAATCCTAATTCTGCAACTCATTTTTATGGAATTAGTAGATGGATGCCTGGTACAGGAACAATTACTGTTAGTAACAATTTAATAGGGAGTTTAACTACCCCAAATAGTATTTACGCAAGTTCAATAGCCACAACGAGTCCTCAATTTGTTACCGGGATTGCTGTCGGAAGTGATACAATGACGATAGTTAACAATACGATAGCTAATTTTAAAAATGGGACTACTAATACTACTGCATTAGGTACTATTAAGGGTATTCAAACTTCTGGTAATGTTAATGTTATTAACATTAATACTGTTAGGGATTTAACAATTGCCAATGCAAATAACACTACAACTATAACTGCATCAGTAATTGGAATTTTGGGAGTTTCTAGTATAAATAGGACAACGGTATCTGGAAATACAATTTATAATCTTTCAAATACCTTCTCTTCTTTTACTGGAGGTGTTATTGGATTGTATTTCAGTGCTTCTACACCAAATTCCAATACAATTTCTGAAAACTTTATACATAGTTTATCAGCACCAAACAGTTTATCAGCTTCGATATTTGGTATAAAAATAGCAGCAGGTGTTTCCTCTTATTCAAACAATATTATAAACCTTGGAGGAAATGCACAAACAACTATCTATGGCATTTATGAGACTGGTGCAGCATTAAACAATAACAATATATATTTTAATACGGTGTATATTGGAGGAAATCCAACTTCTGGTAGTTTAAATTCTTATGCATTATATAGCAATGCTAATACAAATACGAGAGATTTTAGAAACAATATATTTTACAATGCACGTTCTAATAGTGGAGCAACAGGAAAGCATTATGCGGCAGGCTTTAATTATGGTGTAAATACAAACCTAACTCTTAATTATAACGATTATTACGCATCTGGCACAGGTGGTGTCTTAGGATATTACAATAGTGCTGATGTAACAACCCTCCTTGGTTTACAATCTGCTATTAGTCAAGATGCTAATAGCTTAAATACCAATCCTTTATTTGTTAGTGCAGGAGGGATATTGGCAGGAAATTACCAGCCAGTAGCCTCATTAACAGGAGCTACTGGTACAGGTATTTTAACAGATTATTTTTCAGCTGCCAGAACTGCTTTGCCTACAATGGGAGCAATAGAGTTTGATGGCTGTTCAGGAACCCCCGCTCATTCCACTATAAATGGAGCAACTCCAGTTTGTACAGGAGCAGGTGTTTCTTTATCTTTAAGCAACACTTATACCGATACAGGGATTACTTACCAGTGGAAATATTCAACGGTTTCTGGAGGCCCTTATACAAATTTAGGAACAGCAACTACACAACTAACAGGAAATCTCTCAGTAACAACGTACTATATTTGTATTATAACTTGCTCAAATAGTGGTTTATCAGATACAACTAATCAAGATACTGTAACCGTAACTCCTGCTTCAGTTGGAGGAACTGCAACTCCAATATCTTCATCAGTATGTTCAGGAACTGGGAGAACTATTACTTTAACGGGAAGTGCAGGAAGTATTCAATGGCAATCATCATTAGATAGCTTAACATGGGGCAATATTTCAGGTACAACAGCTACTTTATCAACAGGAAATCTTACCACAACTACTTATTATCGGGCAATAGTAACAAACGGTATTTGTGCATCAGCTACTTCAACGGTTGCCAAAGTATCAATTACCCCATTAGTAGGGACTCCAACTCCAATTACAATATCTGCTGGAATAGAACCAAGTTGTCAATTAACTAATTCTACCACAACAACTACTTATTTTTCTACAGCTACAAATAGCACAAGTTTATTTTGGAAGTCCTCAAATCAATTTGCAGGTGTTATTGACTCTATATCCGGTGTTATGCATTGGCTGAATGGATATTTTGGAACTACTATTATAAAAGTAGTAGCAGTGGGAGGTTGTAATGATAGCACTGAAACAACAAGAGTAGTAACAACAACACCCACTGTAGGATACCCTGTTTTTTCAGCAGGTTCAGAGGATGATATTTGTCAGAATTCAATAAATAAAATTTTTACAGCTACAGCTACAAATACTGATAGTATTAGGTATTCTGTATTTTCCCCCACACCAGGGAATCCAGGTACTATCAATCCAATTACAGGAGAAATGGATTGGGATTCTATTTATTTTGGACAAGTTCAAATAACTGCCACAGCTTATGGTTGTAACGGACCTAAGCAGACAGTAGCTTATGTTACAGTAAACCCAACACCACAAGGAAGTTTAACGGCAAACGGACCTTTCTGTGCAACAGGTGCAGGGCAATTAACTTGGACAGCAACGGCAGGTAATGACCCATTTACTGTTGTTTATAAAGAAAATGGAGGCACTGATTGTACATCAACAAACGTTGTTAGCGGCACTCCTTTTAATGTGTTTACTACACCTGTTACTACTAATACTACTTATACACTTGTCTCAGTAACCAGTGCTAATGGGTGTGTTCGCACCAATGGTTTTACAGGTTCTTTGGCAACTATCACAGTAAGTCCACCTAGCGTTGGTGGTGTAGTTACAGGCGGAACTACTATTTGTTCGGGAAGTACAAGTGGATTATTAACTTTAGCTGGATATACTGGAACAATTCTAAGATGGGAATCATCAGTAAGTCCATTTACTATTTGGTCTCCTATTACAAATACTAATCTAACTTATACTTCAGGTACTTTAACAGCAACTACCCAATTTAGAGCAGTAGTTCAAAGTGGTGTATGTAGTTCTGTGAATTCTACTGATACTACTGTAACCGTAACCCCTGCTTCAGTTGGAGGAACTGCAACTCCAATATCTTCATCAGTATGTTCAGGAACTGGGAGAACTATTACTTTAACGGGAAGTGCAGGAAGTATTCAATGGCAATCATCATTAGATAGCTTAACATGGGGCAATATTTCAGGTACAACAGCTACTTTATCAACAGGAAATCTTACCACAACTACTTATTATCGGGCAATAGTAACAAACGGTATTTGTGCATCAGCTACTTCAACGGTTGCCAAAGTATCAATTACCCCATTAGTAGGGACTCCAACTCCAATTACAATATCTGCTGGAATAGAACCAAGTTGTCAATTAACTAATTCTACCACAACAACTACTTATTTTTCTACAGCTACAAATAGCACAAGTTTATTTTGGAAGTCCTCAAATCAATTTGCAGGTGTTATTGACTCTATATCCGGTGTTATGCATTGGCTGAATGGATATTTTGGAACTACTATTATAAAAGTAGTAGCAGTGGGAGGTTGTAATGATAGCACTGAAACAACAAGAGTAGTAACAACAACACCCACTGTAGGATACCCTGTTTTTTCAGCAGGTTCAGAGGATGATATTTGTCAGAATTCAATAAATAAAATTTTTACAGCTACAGCTACAAATACTGATAGTATTAGGTATTCTGTATTTTCCCCCACACCAGGGAATCCAGGTACTATCAATCCAATTACAGGAGAAATGGATTGGGATTCTATTTATTTTGGACAAGTTCAAATAACTGCCACAGCTTATGGTTGTAACGGACCTAAGCAGACTGTCGCTTATGTTACAGTAAATCCAACACCATCAGGAATAACGGCATCTGCTTCTCCAAATCCAATATGTACTGGAAATACTTTAGTATTAACTGGAGGAGGAACTGAAGTAACATCATGGAGTTGGACAGGACCAAATGGTTTTATTTCATTCAGCGAAGATACTACTATAACCAATATTACAGGAACAAATGCTGGCATTTATACATTAACGGCAAGTAATTCTTGTGGTTCAGTTGCCGTGAGTACGACTTCAGTAACAATTACTACTTTACCAACTGCAACAATTTCTTATGCAGGAACACCATTTTGTACATCACTTACAACTGCTCAAGCAGTTACTCAAACAGGTACAACAGGTGGTGCTTACACAGCATTACCAGCTACATTAACTATTAATGCTACAACAGGTGCAATTACTCCAAACACAAGTGCAGCTGGTACTTATACTGTTACTTATACCATTGCTGCAGCTGGTGGATGTGCTACTGTTACAGCAACTGCTTCGGTAACTATTACTACTGCACCTTCTGCAACTATAACTTATGCAGGTAATCCATTCTGTAAAACAATAACAACAGCACAAGCTGTTACACAAACAGGCACAGCAGGTGGTGCTTATAGCTCTACAGCTGGATTAACATTAGATGCTACAACTGGAGAAATCACTCC
>CAYTJB010000068.1:0-798 GCA_964437995.1 uncultured Bacteroides sp.
AGGTGCTATTTACAAGCATTTTAGAACAAATTCTTACGATACTTATGTAGTAAGCAGAAACATGTTAAGAAATACTTCTTACAAATATCCAAACAACGATGAATCAAAATCAAAAATATTAGATTATTCTTCAGATGAAATTGAAAACAAATTTCGGTTTGAAAGAAATGCACATACCATAAATTATAAAATTAATTTTGGATTTGGATTAGAATATAATCGCTACAAAAACAGCACCTTTCAGAAAATATTTGCAAGAGATACTTTAATTACCGTAAATTACAATTCTGCACTCAATTTATTTGCTTGGAATACTTTTGGGCAAATCAGCAAGTCATATTTAGACGATAGATTAAATGTTTCTTTGGGCATTAGAATGGATGCAAATAACTATGATAAAGAAATGTCGAACTTGTTATATCAGTTTTCACCACGTTTTTCAGTTTCTTATGCTTTAACAGAAAAGTTATTTTTAAATGCAAACACTGGAAGATATTACCAAAGACCAACATACACAACGTTGGGATTTCGTAATAATTTCGGAGAATTGGTAAACAAACAAAATAATATAAAATACATAGCCGTTGACCATCTTGTTTCAGGAATTGATTACCAATTTAATGAAAAATCGAAATTAACTATTGAAGGCTTTTATAAATGGTATCATAATTATCCTTTTTCTGTAAACGATTCTGTTTCTATTGCAAGCAAAGGCGCTGATTATGGAACTTTTGGAGACGAAGAAGTAACTTCAACATCAGAAGGAAGAGCTTATGGACTTGAAGTGTATTATAGGAA
>CAYTJB010000068.1:899-2861 GCA_964437995.1 uncultured Bacteroides sp.
CCCTATACACCTATTGATATTACTGCGTCATCAAAACGTGAAGTATGGGATTCGAGAGGAAGAGGATATTTAAATTATAGTGCCTTTAATACCGAACGTTTGAACAATTTTAATCAATTAGATATAAGAATTGATAAACAGTACTTTTTTAAAAAATGGGCATTAAATTTTTACTTGGATATTCAAAATTTATTAGCTTATAAATCAGAACAACAGCCAATATACTCCAATCTTGACACTGATGGAAATATTGCCATTGACCCCATTGATAATACAAAATATGTATTAAGAAAAATAGATAATTATTCAGGGAATGTATTACCAACCATTGGTATTATTGTTGAATTTTAAGTTTTTATGTTAACCACGTCATTTTAAAAAATCACATCAAAAATAAAAACGAATACATTGGTAAATGCCGATAGATTTTCAACATTATTTTATTCCGATACTTCGGGATTATAATGTGGAAATATTAGTGTGAAGAAGGAAGGTAGAAGTCAGAAGATGGAAGTTGTGGTCATTGAGCGAAGTCGAAATAAAAAACAGAACGCTGATCCCGAAACTTCGGGACGGATTTCTAACGAAAAACACAGATAAAAAACAGATTTAAAATAACTGAATAATTGAATAACCAATAACTAATTTTAATTTCCCCTTCGTAAGTTTTTAATTTCTATGTTTTTAAGAATAAATTTTTTATTTTTTAAAATTTTACTAAATTCTAATAGCAATCTTTGAATATATTATTGTAATTTTACAAAACTAAAAAAGCAAGTATGGAAAAGAGGTGGGTATTAAAGAATAAAGCTGATACTGAAACAATAACACATTTACAACAAGCATTGAATATTGATATTCATTTGGCAAATTTATTGGCTCAAAGGGGTATTCGAACGTTTGAGGAAGCAAAATCCTTTTTTCGCCCTCAGCTTACCGACCTTTACGACCCTTTTTTGATGAAAGATATGGATATTGCTATCCAACGCATCGAAACTGCTATCCAACAAAAAGAAAAAATATTAGTGTATGGCGATTATGATGTAGATGGAACCAGTGCCGTGGCTTTAGTATATTCATTCTTAAAAGAAATTTACAAAAATGTTGATTTCTATATTCCCGATCGCTATTACGAAGGCTATGGAATATCATATAAAAGTATTGATTTTGCTCAAGAAAACAACTTTAAACTAATAATAGCATTAGATTGTGGTATTAAAGCTACTGAGCAAATAGCTTATGCTAATGCCAGAAATATTGATTTCATCATTGGCGACCACCATCGACCAGGTGAAGTTTTACCAGATGCTGTTGCCATTTTAGACCCCAAAAGATTAGATTCAACTTATCCTTTCAACGAATTATCGGGTTGTGGTATTGGCTTTAAAATAGTGCAAGCCTATACTCAAAAAAACAATATTCCATTTAAAAAAATTGAGAAATATCTTGATTTAGTGGCTATTAGCATTGCTGCTGATATTGTGCCAATTATAGGTGAAAACAGAATTTTGGCTCATTACGGTTTAAAATTAATCAATTCTAATCCACGACCAGGAATTGAAGCTGTTTTAAAATATAGCAATGTTTGTAAAAACGAGCTTTACACCGTAGAAAACGAGCTTTTTTTTAAACGTGAACTTGCCATTAACGACCTTGTCTTTTTGGTTAGCCCTCGTATTAATGCTGCAGGACGAATAGAAAGTGGTCGTAGCTCAGTAGAATTGCTTATTTGCAAAGATTTGGAAGCAGCAATGGTATTTGGCGAACTTATTAACAATAATAATACCGAACGAAAAAGTTTAGATGCTACAGCTACCCAACAAGCACTTGATTTTATCAAAAACGATGAATTTTTGATGAATAGCAAAAGTACCGTAATATTTAATGCCGAATGGCACAAAGGCGTGGTAGGTATTGTAGCTTCGCGTTTAACGGAAGAATATTACCGTCCTACCATTGTGC
>CAYTJB010000068.1:2871-5563 GCA_964437995.1 uncultured Bacteroides sp.
CTTACGCAATCTAATGGTTTAATTACTGGTTCTGCTCGCAGTGTAAAAGATTTTGATATATATGATGCCATAGAAGCATGTAGCCATTTATTGGAGCATTTTGGAGGACACAAATATGCAGCAGGCTTGTCGTTAAAACCTGAAAATTTAGAAGCTTTTTGTTCTCAATTTGAAGAAGTTGTAAAAGCTTCTATTACAGAAGATATGCAAACTCCCGAAATTGAGATTGATGATATCATTCAATTAAAAGATATTAATACCAAATTTTATAATATACTCAAGCAATTTGCACCTTTCGGACCTGGAAATATGTCGCCTGTATTCCAAACCGATAATGTTAAAGATGCTGGATATTCACGTATAGTTGGGGCTAATCATATCAAATTATCTGTTATTACACCAGATGTAGCAAGTTATCCTGTGTCAGGCATTGCTTTTCAGCAAGGAGAATACTTTCCTGCTATTCAAAAAGGATTTCCGTTCTCAATTTCATACCATGTTGAAGAAAACGAATGGAACGGAAAAACTTCTTTGCAATTGAATGTGAAAGATATTAGATTTGAATAAGTTGTAAAATATCTTATATTCTTAAATATCAAACATATATTTCAAAAAATATGGCTTTTGTAACAAATGAAAAACTATTTTCTAAGCAATGGTTTATTGCTTATGGTTTAATTGTATTAGGCTCTTTTATTTTAGCAGCCGGTTTTGTATTTTTTATTAATCCCTATAATATCGTACCTGGCGGTGTATATGGTATTGGTATTGTAGTACATCATTTATTCCCAATAATACCAATCGGTTTATTTGGTTTGGCAATGAATATCCCATTAACAATCTTAGGAATACGCATTTTAGGCCCTCGTTTTGGTGTAAAAACAGTAATAGGAATGATACTGGCTTCGGTATTTATGGATATGCTCACTTTTCTGATTGGCGACGAAAACCCTAAAACCATGCTAAATGGCAGTATTGATTTATCTAATGATGTGTTGTTGGCTTGTGTATTTGGAGGCGTTTTAATTGGGTTTGGATTGGGTTTGATTTTTAAAGCCAAGGCTACTTCGGGAGGTTCTGACATTGTTGCCATGATTATTGCAAAATACACACGTTTGCCATTGGGTCAATTGATGATTTATGTAGATTCGGTAATTGTTTTAATTGGTTTGATTGTTTTTCGCGATTGGAAAATTCCATTGTATTCATGGATAGTAATATTTATTACAGGAAAAGTTATAGATGTTGTGTTAGAAGGAGTTAGCTATGATAAAACGCTGTTTATTATTTCTGACAAACATGATGAAATTAGAGATAAAATTTTAACAGATTTAAACAGAGGCGGTACTTTTATCAATGGCAACGGCATGTTTAATAATGCTGAGAAGAAAATTATTTTTACTGTTGTAAACCGTAGGGAATTAGCTATTTTACAAGAGTTTATCCATAAAATAGACCCTAATGCGTTTTTAACGGTTATTGATGCCAACGAAATTTTGGGAAAAGGGTTCAAATCTTTAGAAGAAAAGGTAACTGCCTAATAATAAAATAAATGAATTTTCTTCAAAACGAAAAACGATTTTCAAAAAAATGGTTTAGAGACTATAGCTTTATAACTATTGGCTCTTTTGCTGTTGCAATGGGCTATGTCTTTTTTATAACACCTTATAAAATTGTACCTGGTGGTATTTATGGACTTTCTATCGTTTTGCATTACGTATTAGGACTTCCTGTTGGTTTGTTGGCACTATGTTTTAATATTCCTTTAACCATCATTGGAATAAAAATATTAGGACCTCAATTTGGAATAAAAACAGTAGTTACATTCATTTTAACAGCTGTTTTTGTTGATTCGCTTACCTATTTTTTTGGCGGAGACCCGTTGCAACTATCCCATGACATATTGCTTTCGTGCGTGTTTGGCGGTTTGGTTATTGGCGTAGGCGTAGGTTTAATTCTTAAAGCCAAAGCTACCAGTGGTGGTTCTGATGTAATTTCTATGATTTTATCAAAATATACAAAACTTCCTTTAGGTCAATCAATTATGATTGTAGATTCAACCATTGTTTTGTCAAGTTTAATTGCCTTTGGTGATTGGCGACTTCCTTTGTACTCATGGATAACAATATTTATTATTTCAAAAGTTGTAGATACTGTACTGCAAGGTATTAGCTACGATAAAACCTTGTTTATTATTTCTGATAAATACCAAGAAATTAGAGAGAAAATTTTAAATGATATTCATCGTGGAGGAACTATCATCAAAGGAAATGGAATGTACAACGATGCCGAAAAACATATTATTTTTACGGTAGTAAACCGAAGGGAATTGGCTATGATAGAAGAGTATATCAATAAAATAGACCCCAATGCTTTTTTAACGGTTATCAATGCCAACGAAATTTTAGGACAAGGCTTTAAATCATTAAATGAAAAATTAGGGTAATTTTTTACAAAATAAAATTTACCCATTATAAAAAAAGTATTATCTTTGCACTCCAATTTGCGGATGTGGCGTAATTGGTAGCCGCGCCAGACTTAGGATCTGGTGTCTTGCGACGTGGGGGTTCGAGTCCCTTCATCCGCACAAACGAAACCCATAAATCATTATTTCAAAATGGTTTATGGGTTTTTCAATTCAACGCTTCTCCCTTGTTTTCCTCTTAATATTTTTTTTAAAATTAGCTTATAA
>CAYTJB010000068.1:5573-12594 GCA_964437995.1 uncultured Bacteroides sp.
TCATCCGCACACTAAGCCCGAGAAATCGGGCTTTTTTGCTTTTTTAATTTTCCAAAAAATTAAATTGCCTTTTGACGATTTATAAGCAAAAGTTTTTTTGGAACAATTTTTCGAGAAAGCTTTGGAAGGTCAAATAGCTACAGTTGATCAAATAAGAGAAGCCTTTATAAACCAAACAGGGCGAAAAGAAGTAGCAAAATCAACCATTTACAACTTGCTTAAGCGTCATGGTTGGAGCAAGAAAAAAGTTCGTCCTTCGCATCCGAAGAGTCTCTTGTCCTAAAATAGGTTTACACTAAAAAGTGTAAAAATGGACAAAAAGAAGTAAGTTGAGTTTATAAAAATAACGAAGTAATAATGCAAATAGATGGTGCAGGATGGCATACCACTAAAAATCTAAAGATTCCTTTTAATATACATTTTATACAACAACCAGCTTATAGCCCAGAGGTAAATCCTGTAGAGCATGTTTGGGATGATATTAGGGAAAAGGAATTTAACAATGGTATTTATAAAACATTGGATGAAGCAATGGATAATGCAGAATTAGGAATTAAACACCTAAGAAAAAACAGTAAGTATTTAACTTCATTAATAGGGTTTAATCATCTAATATATAATTTAGAACGATAATTGGTATTAGGTATAGATTTTAGGTGTTTCCCTAAGTGAGTTTGAATATCTTCGGCACAATTACCACTGCTATAAAAAACATTACATAAATTTCTTATAATACTGCTATATGAAAAACCAAGTGTTTTGACTCTTGCAACTAACTCATTATCAATAATTTTGCTCATTCCTGCTTTGTTAAATTCATTATTAAAAAAAGAAATTCCTGCAAAAGGACTAACGTGTATGTTTTTTTTTTGTAATTTCATGCCGAAAAATTTTTAATCCTACTTTTTTTTGTTTCGTAGCACAAAATTAGGTAAAATTTTTTAGTTGTCAGGCATTGTGTAAAATACTTATACACAATATTTTGACAACTTTTGTTAATAACTCTTTGCGGATTTAAGGTATTACAATAGAACCAAAAATTATTCAACAATATTGTAATAATAATATTATTTTTGCCACTTCTGAGCGATGAAGTAAATTATGCTTTGTAATAAAAAAATTCAGCTATTTAATTCAAAAAAACAATTTATATGAAAGAATATATCACTAAAATATTAGCTTTTGAAAAAAAATATAAGCTTACACCAGTGAGAGAAATGTTGGTTTTTATGACAATTACACTTGCTGTTCATTATCTTTATCGTTTTTGGTCAATTCATTATGGTTTCAGGTTATTTGGAATTCAGATTATTACGCCAGCTGTTTTTGACTTTTTTTCGGATATATTATTTTACCCCAGTCAATGGGTAAACAAAAATATCATAGGATTACAATTTATTACTCAGGGAAGAGATATGTTTTTTTATTCTGATTTATCTGTTGAAACTAATAAATGTATTGGATGGATTGGTGTAAATGCAGGATGCTCAGGACTTAAACAATTAATTCAATTTTCAATATTAATAATGCTTTATCCTGGACCTTGGAAGCATAAGTTGTGGTTTATTCCAATGGGCTTACTTGCTATATATTTAACAAATATAATTCGTATTGTTGGCTTATCAGTAATTGTTACTACATGGAGTAATCAAGATTATTTTAGGTTTAGTCACGATTGGATATTCAGACCATTGTTTTATGTTGTAATCTTTGGATTATGGGTATTTTGGGTAGATAAAATACAGAAAAAAGACGATATAAAACGGAATAAATTAAGCAACAATTAATTTTTGAAATGGTTTTTTACAAACAAAAATTTTTATTTTGTCATGCTGACGCAGGAAGCATCTCATTAGTTAATTCATTTATTTAATGAGATTCCTCACTATCGTTCGGAATGACAAAAAAATGCAGTTTTTATCATAATAAAACTATTCTTGCATTACAAAACATCATTTCTTTTAAAACTTTATATTAAACTAACAACCATTTATCATAAGATTTCCACCTAAAAACAATTTATATTAAGCTTATTAGTAATCTAATATTCAGATAAGTAACTATTATTCCTATCACAAATAAGATTGCAGTTGTTAGTTTTTTATTAGCATATTTACCCATTACCTTTGGGGATGAAGTAAGATAAACTTGCGTAAAAATAGTAAATGGAAGCTGAATGCTTAGTATCATTTGCGAAATTATCAAGCCTTTAAAAGGATTATTGATAAGAAAAATAATTGCTAATGCTACTAATAACGAAATTCCTACCCCAATTTTAGAGTGATTGTCTTTTAAATCATAAGGTTCGCCAAAAATACCTGCAAATATTGAACCTCCAGCCATTCCTGATGTGATAGTGGAAGCTATGCCTGCAAATAAAAGGGCGATGGCAAAAATATTGGAAGCATTGTTGCCTAAAAGTGGAATTAGTATGTTTTTAGCTTGTTGCAGTTCGTTAACAAATATACCTGTTTTAAAAAAAGCAGCAGCAGCAAGCAAAATCATAGCACTGTTAATTGCCCAACCTACTATCATTGAGAGTAGTGTGTCGAATAATTCATAATCCAATTGCTTTTTTATTACCTTTTCGTTTTCCAAATTCCATTTACGACTTTGAATAATTTCGGAATGTAAAAACAGATTATGAGGCATTACTACAGCACCCAATACACTCATTACAATTATCATACTTCCATCAGGGATTACTGGTTTTACCCAGCCAATACCTGCTTCAACCCAATTGATGTCAACCAAGGTTAATTCATAAATAAATGAAATTCCAATAATTGATACAAAAGCAATAATCCATTTTTCTATTTTACGGTAGGTATTACTTAACAACATGATATACACAAATATAACAACCAATATTGCAGCAATTGGTATTGGGATGTTAAAAAGCATATTTAAAGCGATAGAACCGCCTAATATTTCTGCTAAAGATGTTGAAATAGAAGCTAATACAGCAGTAGAAAGTACTGATTTTGAAATCCATTTTGGAGTATGTAAATTTGTAGCTTCTGCCAAACATAATCCAGTTGCAATACCAAGATGAGCGACATTATGTTGCAAGACAATCAACATAATGGTTGAAAGGCTTACCATCCACAAAAGTGTGTAGCCAAATTCGGAACCAGCAGCAATGTTTGAAGCCCAATTACCAGGGTCGATAAAGCCAACAGTAACTAATAAACCAGGTCCTATGTAGTGTAAAATATCTAAACCACCTAATTGGGGTTTGTGGTCTTTACTTTTTAAATCTTTTAGTAAGTCTTTAATGGATTGCATAATAGCTTAGCTCGAGTTTATAAAATTAAACAATTTTAATTTAGAATTGTTAAAAAAACGTATTTTAAAGATAAATTTTTACAAAAAAATGCAATGAAAAAGAGGCTATCTAATTAATAGACAGCCTCTTTTTATTATCAGTTGGAGTATAAATGTTTATTTCAATCCTCTTCTTTTCAATAAAGGTTCAAGAGATGGATCTTGTCCACGGAATTTTTTGTATTGTACCATACCTTCATCATTGCCAACTTCTTGTAAGCAATTTTTGCGAAATTTAGCAGCTAAGTCTTTGTTATAAATGTCGCCAGAGGCTTTAAAAGCATCAAAAGCATCGGCATCTAAAACAGCTGCCCACAAATAAACATAATATCCAGCACTATATCCGCCATCCCAAATATGCGAGAAATAAGTAGAGCGGTAGCGAGGAATAAATTCTGGTATTAAACCAATTTTATCCATAGCAGCTTTTTCAAATTGAGCTACATTAATATCTTTTGCTTCAGCAAGATTATGATAAGCAAGGTCGAGCAAAGAAGCAGCTATGTATTCGCCAGTTTCAAAACCCTGATTAAATTGACCACTTTTCTGAATTTTTTCTATCAATGCTTCAGGAATAACTTCGCCGGTTTTGTAATGTTTGGCATAAATACGAAGTACTTCGGGTTCGCCTGCCCAGTTTTCCATTACTTGCGATGGCAATTCAACATAATCGCGTGCTACGCTACCAGTGGTACGATTGTATTTCCCTTCAGCAAATAAGCTGTGTAATCCGTGTCCAAATTCGTGGAATAGAGTAGTGGTTTCGTCCCATGTTAATAGTGATGGAATATCGCCATTGGGTTTGGTAAAGTTACAAACAAGAGAAACAATAGGGTCAACTTTTTTATCATTTTCCCAACCTGCACTTTGAAAACTTGTACACCATGCACCACCTCGTTTTGAATCGCGTGGGAAATAATCTAAGTATAAAATGCCTATGTGTTTGCCATCGGCTTCTTTTACTTCATAAGTTTCTACATCTGTAAAGTAAATTGGTAAATCGGTTTTTTTCTCAAAAGTAATACCATATAATTTATTAGCTACATAAAACATTCCGTCTCTAACATTAGAAAGGCTAAAATAGGGTTTCATTACGCTTTCTTCCATATCGTATTTTGCTTTACGAACTTTTTCGGCATAATACCACCAATCCCACGATTGCAACTTAAATTTACCACCTTCTTTATCAATGATTTTCTGCATTTCTTTTACTTCATTTTTAGCCATTGGCAATGCAGCTTTCCATAGTTTTATTAAAAATTGATCAACGGCTTCGGGTGTTTTAGCCATATTAACGTCAATTACATAAGCAGCATAGTTTTTAAAGCCTAATAGTTGAGCTTTTTGAACGCGTAATTTTGCTAATTTTGCTACTATTTCATTATTATCGTTTTTGTTTCCATTGTTGCCTCTCATAAACCAAGCACGGTAAATTTTTTCGCGTAAATCGCGATTGCTGGCATATTGTAAAAATGGAATCCAACTTGGTTTGTCTAATGTAAATACCCATTTACCTTCCATCTTAGCTTCTTTAGCAGTTGTAGCAGCAGCGTCTATAGAACCTTGAGGCAAACCTGCAAGATCTTCTTTTTTGTCAATCACTAATTTAAATGCTTTATTTTCAGCCAATAGATTTTGTCCAAACTTGAGTTCAAGCATTGAAAGCTCAGCATTGAGTTTTTTAAGTTCTTCTTGCTTGTCTTTAGGAAGATTAGCTCCTTTGCGTTCAAAATCACGATAATATTTTTCTATTACTCTGATTTGTTGAGCATCAAGATTCATTTCGTTGCGTTTGTCGTAAATAGTTTTGATACGTATGAATAATTTCTCATTCATGCCAATTTCGTCGTTATGTTTTGACAATAGAGGACTTAATTCAAGCTCAATTGCCTGCATTTTATCATTAGTATTGGTTCCTGTAAGGTTAAAAAATACATCACTTACCTTGGTAAGTAGTTTACCCGATTTGTCATAAGCCAAAATGGTGTTGTCAAAAGTAGGTTCAGCAGAATTGTTAATGATAGCATCAATTTCTGCATTTTGTTGTTTCATGCCTTCCAAAAAAGCAGGCATATAATGCGAGGTGTCAATTTTGTCGAAAGGTGGTACCTGAAAAGGCGTAGTGTATTCCGACAAAAAAGGATTGTCGCCCGTATTGGACTTCTTGTTGTTCTTGCATGCGGCAAATAATAAGATTACTGCAGCCATAATAATAAATGATTTGTTTTTCATAGAATGAATAATTAATAAATGAATGAATAAATTGAAGTGGTAAAAGTATTAAATTATTGGAATATAGCTTACATTATAATAGAATTTATATGTGAAATTATTGTTAAAATTATTGCTAATAAATGAGAGATAATGCGTATGTTTGTGATTTATTATTTTAAAAAACAAAAAAGTAGATTACAACGGTATTAAAATTACTTATTTTCGTGGCATATTAGGACAATACATATTTGTGATACAAAGTATGAATATTAAATGTTTATACTTATTTGTTTGGGTATTACGATGAAAATATTAGAAAAACAGCAACGACTTTACTAACTTACAAATGGTTTTTTCTATAAAAAAGCGAAAAGTAAGAGTAGAGTCACTTTATAAACTTTTTACTTTCAAACTTTTTAAACTAAAATACATGCAGAAATATAGTTTTAAAAATGATTACAGCGAAGGCTTCCATCCTGCGATGATAGAAGCACTTTTGGCAACAAATCTTGAACAACAGCAAGGATATGGAGAAGATGTTTATTGCGAAAAAGCCAGAGAAGCTATCAAAAGGAAAATAGGTTCCAGAAATGTGGATATTCATTTTGTATCTGGCGGAACACAGGCAAATACAATCGTTATTTCTTCGGTATTAAAATCTTTTGAAGGAGTTATCTCTGCAACTACAGGGCATATAAATGTACATGAAACCGGAGCCATAGAGGCAACGGGACACAAAGTTATACAGCTTTCATCCAATGATGGGAAAATAAAACCATCTGATGTGTTAGCCGTGATTAACAAAGCTGAAGACCATCATATAGTAAGACCTAAAATGGTATATATATCAAATGCTACAGAAGTTGGAACCATTTACAGCAAAAAAGAATTAACTGCATTATCAGCAGTGTGTAAAGACAATGGATTGTATTTATATTTAGATGGTGCAAGACTTGGTTCCGCTTTATGTTCGGAAGATAATGATTTGACATTTGCTGATTTATCAAAACTTACCGATGTTTTTTATATAGGCGGCACCAAGAACGGAGCCATCATGGGAGAGGCGATTGTAATTAATAATGATAGTCTTAAAAAAGACTTCAACTATCACTTGAAGCAAAGAGGAGCCTTGCTATCAAAAGGAAGATTGATGGGCGTTCAGTTTTTGGAATTATTTAAGGAAAACCTATACTTTGAGCTTGCACAGCACGCCAATAATATGGCAAAGAAGATGGCAGATGCTATCAAAGAAAAAGGGTATTTATTTCTGACAGATCCTCAATCCAATCAGCTATTTCCCATATTTCCGAATACATTAATTGATCAATTATCCGAAAAATATGAATTTTATATATGGGAAAAAGTGGATAATGATAAATCAATCGTCCGCCTTGTAACATCTTGGGCTACACAAGAAGATAAGGTGGATGAATTTATTGGAGATATATGCAAATATTAAAAAATTGGATGTAAGTTTGTA
>CAYTJB010000069.1:0-684 GCA_964437995.1 uncultured Bacteroides sp.
CTATTGCAGATTTCTACATTTGGGACTTAAAAACCAATCAACTCAAAGAACTTTCTGCTGGCGGAAAAATTCGTCTTGCCGAATTTTCTCCCGATGGCTCAAAAGTTGCCTTTGCAAGAAACAATAATTTATTTGTTAAAAACTTAATAGATAATAAAGAAACACAAATTACAACAGATGGCTTAAACAATAATATCATCAACGGAACTACCGATTGGGTGTATGAAGAAGAATTTAGCTTTACAAAAGCATTCTTTTGGTCGCCAAATGGCAGTAAATTAGCTTATTACCGTTTCGACGAAAGCAAAGTAAAAGAATACACTATGACGATGTGGGGCGATTTGTATCCCGAACAATATAAATATAAATATCCAAAAGCAGGCGAAGATAATTCCATTGTAAGCATTTGGACTTATGATGTTAATACCACCAAAACAATCAAAATGGATATAGGTTCAGAAACCAACCAATATATTCCACGCATACAATGGACAGCACAAGCAAATTCATTAGCTATTTTAAGGATGAATCGCTTGCAAAATAAGCTTGAAATTTTATTAAACAATGCTACAGATGGTTCATCTAAAATAATCTATACCGAAGAAAACAAATACTATATTGAAATTACCGACGATTTACAGTTTTTAAGCAACAATCAATTTGTAATCACCAGCGAAAAAGATG
>CAYTJB010000069.1:725-1404 GCA_964437995.1 uncultured Bacteroides sp.
TTGACGAAAAAAATAAAACTATTTTTTATATAGCAGCCGAATCTGCACCATATAATAAAGATTTATGTTCTGTTAAATTAGATGGAAGTAAAAAAACTATCATTTCATCAAAATCAGGCACAAACAACGCTGATTTTAGCAATACATTCAAATACTATATTGGAACTTTTTCTGATGGTAATACACCTTCTGTTTATACAATTAACACAGCCAACGGTAAAGAAATAAAAAGATTAGAAAACAACGAAAATCTTATAAAAACTTTAAAACCTTTCAATTTAAGCAAAAAAGAATTTGCTACTTTAAAAACTGAAAATGGAGTAGATTTGAATTATTGGATAATAAAACCTGCTGATTTTGACCCAAATAAAAAACATCCTCTATTCATGTACGTATATGGCGGACCAGGTCACAATACAGTAAACAATAGTTATGAAAGAGGCAGCGATTTTTATTGGTTTCAGTTATTAGCACAAAAAGGCTATATTGTTGTTTCTGTTGATAATAGAGGAACAGGTTCAAGGGGCGAAGCGTTTAAAAAATGTACTTATAAGGAATTAGGTAAACTTGAAACCGAAGATCAAATTAATGCAGCTAAATACTTTGGTAATCAATCATACATTGATAAAAATAGAATTGGTATTTTTGGTTGGAGCTATGGTGGTTTCTTATCCGCTTT
>CAYTJB010000069.1:1444-1929 GCA_964437995.1 uncultured Bacteroides sp.
ACTATGATAATATTTACACCGAACGCTACATGCGTACTCCACAAGAAAATGCTTCGGGATACGACGACAACTCCCCTATCAATCATGTAAAAAAACTAAAAGGTAAGTTTCTATTAGTACATGGGACTGGAGATGATAATGTACACGTTCAAAACTCTATGGATTTAATAACAGCTTTGGTAAATGCCAATAAGCAATTTGAAATGCAGTTTTACCCTAATAAAAACCATAATATTTATGGCGGTTACACTCGCTTTCATTTATATAAACGCATGACAGATTTCATTTTAAATAATTTATAAAATAAAATTACACAATTTTAAGCAAAAACAGGCGTTCTAAAACCATGCAAAAATTAATATTAGCATTCGTAGTTTCTTTATCTGTATCGTTTGGATTACAATCGCAAAACACAACTATTACAGGCAATGTAACAAATGCCGAAGGTTTGAAAATTAAATTAATCACTACCTCCGATTACATTT
>CAYTJB010000069.1:1939-9177 GCA_964437995.1 uncultured Bacteroides sp.
AACCCGGCAAAACATCCTCAATCAAAATATTACCTCAAAATTTTAAAGAAGATGATAAAATAAGTCCTTTTTTAAATAAAAAAATACTCGAAATAGTATTCAATAACACAGATACCAACGAGCTGAACCAGCAAATTGGTAAATTTAATGCTTTTTACAACGATTTTGTAATTGAAAATTTTAATACAATATACAGAACCCGCAATAAGGCAAAAATAGACTCCTTTCAATTAAAAATAAATACTATATTTTCATCTTCAAAAAACAACTTTTTAAATAATTACATAAAATACAGAATAGCCGGATTAGAACAAATGGGGCGTGTTAAAAACATACACAAACTATACGCTGCCTATATTATGAATCAGCCGATTTTGTACAACCATGTTGAATACATGTATTTCTTTAATCAATTTTACGAAAAATTCTTTTTCAATGGCACTCACTCACTCAAAAGAGAAGATATTAAACGCTATATTAATATTGAAAAAGATTACGAAATCATGCTCGATTCTATGGGAATTGACACTTTAGTAAGAAATGAAGTAGTGCGAGAATTGGTCTTTTTAAAAGGTATGAAAGAACTATATTATGCCAATGCTTACAACAACGACAACATAATTAGTATGCTTTCAGCATTCTCTCGCAAAACCAAATTTAAAGAACACAAGCTAATTGTTCAAAACCTCATTACCACATTTAATACATTAAAAATAGGTAGCAAAGCTCCCGATTTTAAACTCAAAAATATCAATGACGAAACTTTTACGTTGGCTTCCTTTGAAGGAAAATACACTTATATTGGCTTTTTTACCACTTGGTGTGCCGGCTGTATGGCAGAAAATGAAGCAATTGTACAGCTAAAAAAGAAATATGGCGACAACATAAATTTTGTGTCAATATCAGCAGATAAACAGTTTTTAAATCTAAAATATTACTTAGAAAAACACAAATACGATTGGCTTTTTTTGCATTACGGCAATAATTACGAACTACTTGAAAAATACCAAGTCCTTACCTACCCTGTTTTTATTCTGCTTGATAAAAGTGGAAATATTGTAAGTTATCCTGCTCTTAAACCCAGTGAGAATATTGAAAATGAGTTTAAGGTGTTATTAGAAAAAAGAAATGTAACACCTAAATAACAACTTTAGATAATATATTTAAAACAATTCAAAATCAATTCATTAATTGAAGGATAAGTGTTATTCATTATTTCTTTTATTTCTTCTTTTTTTAGCCATACAGCTTTTGTAATACCCTCTTGCATTTGTGGTTGCAATTTGTTTTCACTTTCTGTTTTCATCAAAAACCAGTAACAATGTTTAATAATTTTCTTGTTTTTTTCGGTGTAAATGTGATAAGTATCTGGTAATTTTTTGATTATTTCTAACTTATCAATGCCTGTTTCTTCTTCTATTTCTCGTTTAGCACATGCTTTAATGGTTTCGCCTTTGTCTAATTTTCCTTTTGGCAAATCCCACTTGCCACGCCGAAAAATAAATAAATACGCATCGTTCGCATTGCATACCGAACCACCACCTGCTTTAATTTCCAGATATTGAGATTTATAGAAAGAAAATACCTCGCTTAAATTATCTGGGCAATAGATATACAATTGTTGCGTTAATTGTTTATCAACAAAATCAGCTATTACAGCTAACAATGCTCGTTTGGATTGGAATTGATAAAATTCAATATCTTCGTTTTCAAACAATTGAACGTTGATATTTTTTACAAAATGAATTGATTGATTATTTACAAAAACTTTATACATTTGCAGCATGAAATTTAATGAAGAAGTAGCGTTAAAAACCGCAGAATTTTTATTGCAAATTAAAGCAATAAAATTGAATAATGCACAACCTTTTACATGGGCATCGGGTAGAAAATCGCCAATCTATTGCGACAATAGAGTTACATTATCCTATCCTATTGTTAGAACCTTTATTCGTCAGCAATTTGTTGAAATTATCAATGAAGAGTTTGGAACTATTGAATTGATTGCAGGTGTTGCAACTGGTGGAATTGCTCAAGGTGCATTAGTAGCTCAGGACTTAGGCTTACCATTTGCTTATGTAAGGTCTGAAGAAAAAAAACATGGTTTAAGCAATCAAATTGAAGGTGTAGTTCAATCAGGACAATCGGTTGTGGTGGTTGAAGATTTAGTTTCCACAGGAAAAAGTAGTTTGAATGTTGTTAAATCATTGCGTGATGCAGGTTGTAACATTAAAGGAATGGTAGCAATTTTTACTTACGACTTAAAAATTGCCGAAAGTAGTTTTAAAACAGCAAAACTTCCATTGGTAACGCTAACGGATTATAATACATTAATTAAAGTAGCTGTTGAACAAAACTATATACAAGCTGATGATTTAATATCTCTCAACGAATGGCGAGAAAATCCTGAATTGTGGTCGGAAAATAAAATTAAAGAAGGTTTTTAATGAAAGCAATTGAAAGCGAAAAGTTGATTATCAACAATTCACAGGAAAAAATTTACCAGTTTTTGAGTAATTTTAATAATTTTGGCAAGCTAATGCCCGAACAAATTATTAATTGGCAATCAACTGAAACCACTTGTTCTTTTACCATTAAAGGAATGACCGATTTAAGCATGCAAATCAAAGAAAAGAGGCCTTTTCATACCATTTTGATTTCATCTTATGGCAAAACTCCATTTGAATTTGAATTAAAATGTTCATTTGAAGCATTGGATGCCAACAAAACCGAATCACAATTAATATTTTTTGCCGACTTAAATCCTATGCTTAGCATGATGGCAAGCAAACCCTTGCAAAATTTTGTTAATATGCTAAATATTAGGCTAAAACAAAAGGCAGAAGAAACTGATTTTTAGAATCTCTAATTAAATAAGAGTATCCAACGTTGCTTTCTTAAAAATCTCAAAAGAAGCATCTCTCACTTCTTTAAATACCATTTTTATTCTACAAGATTTTTCGTCTTTGCAAAATTCGCAAGGCTGATAAGCTCTTTCCGAAACACATGGTAACAAGGCAATTGTACCTTCAAAATATCTTATTATTTCTGAAAGTGAGATTTCTCGAGGATGTTTAAGCAAATAATAACCACCTGCTTTTCCTAATTTACTGCCAAGTAAACCTTGTTTTTTTAATTCGAGCAATATATTTTCGAGAAAACGCTGAGGAATTTTTTCGCTTTTGGCTATATCACTTATAAGTATTGCACCATTTCCGTACTCTTTAGCCAATCTGATAAGAGCAAGCATTGCATAGCGTGTTTTTTTTGAAACTATCATAATTTGCTAATTTTTAACCGTGTTTACTAATTTCTTGTAATTTACTATAATCATTAATCTTACAATGTTTACCTTCCAAGGTAATAATGCCTTCCTTATTTAATTTCGACAGTGTTGTAATTACGTTTTCTGGCGAACAAGCTGCAAACTCTGCAATTTCTTTTCGTGTTAACGACAAATGAAAATCTTTGCTTTTATACACATTTTCGGAAAGGTATAAAATAATATCGGCAATTCTACCATTTACTTGTTTGTGTGCTAAGCTTATAA
This sequence comes from uncultured Bacteroides sp., assembly GCA_964437995.1. Lineage (GTDB taxonomy): Bacteria > Bacteroidota > Bacteroidia > Bacteroidales > JACABE01 > JACABE01. The sequence goes on from CAYTJB010000069.1 coordinate 5,490, forward strand.
AATTAAAAATTGGCACCTGAAACATTTCAATGGATTCTCTGAACAAAGCCATCAGATAGCCTCCGTGTTTCATTAGAGCAAAGCCAAATGCACTGTTGTCAATTAAACAAATATCGCAATCTTCAACTGCTATTAACGAAAACACGTTGATTTCTTTAAAAAACAAATTGGCACCACCCAAAATTTTAGGACCGGAAACAATGGTCATAATAAAATTTTTGCCCATTTCGTTTTGATAATTAAATTTTACGATGCCTTTATGCAAAAAAACTACGTGAGTAGCCTTTGCTCCTTGCTTAAATATAGTTTCTCCCTTTTCAAAATGCAATTGGGTTGACATTTTCCGAATGGATTCAAACTCATCGGCTGATAAGTGCATGCAACTGATGGTTTTAAACAAACAATCGTCGCAATTAAATAATGGCAAAGGATTCTCGAACATAACTATTCTATTTAATCTTAAAATATGAAATATTTAATGTTTGTAACTAAATAATTTAATGCAAAAGTACATTAAGTTTGTGAACTTAATGTATATTTTTGCTAAAATTTATTAACATACATAAATGTCAGGAAGAAAATCATGAATAATTTAGTATTCTGAATGTTTTGCAGACATAGGTCTCATTTTGTCATTCCGAATCCCGAAACTTCGGGAAAGAATCTCAATTAAATGAGATGCTTCCTTCGTCAGCATGACAAAAAAAAACGTTCAGAAAGAAATAAAAACTTATATTTTCTACTAATATTAATCTAATAAAAGAAATTATGATTGAAAGCATCACAATTATAGGTGGTTACAGTAAAATTGGCGAACAAGAACCTTTACAATCTGTTAAAATTAACAAAGGCGAAATAATTGGCATTGTAGGACCTACTGGTAGCGGAAAAAGCTCATTGATAGGCGATATAGAGCAAATGGCTCAATACGACACTTACTCAAAAAGATGTATATTAATTAATGGTATTAAGCCTTCTTATGAGGAAAGAACCAATCCAAAGAAAAAAATGGTAGCCGAATTAAGCCAAAATATGAATTTTTTGGCTGATATGACGGTGGTTGAGTTCTTGAAAAAACACGCTAAATGTCGTGGGAAAAGCGAGAGTTGTGTAAATTCAGTTATTGAACATGCCAATCGCTTAACAGGTGAACCTATTCGTAAAGAGCATCAATTAACCATACTTAGTGGCGGACAATCGAGAGCATTAATGGTAGCTGATGTAGCCATAATAAGCAATTCGCCAATAGTACTTATTGATGAAATTGAAAATGCCGGAATTAAGAAACACGAAGCTTTAGAATTATTATCGGGACACGGAAAAATAATATTGGTTGTAACCCACGACCCTGTATTGGCATTAATGACGGAAAGAATCGTAATGCAAGATGGTTGTATGCAAAAATTGCTCACTACCACCGCAAAAGAAAAAATGGTTTCAAAAAATATCAATATATTAGACCGAAAAATAATGAAACTTCGCGAAATGGTAAGATATGGCAAGTTAATCGAAGAATTTAACCTTGATTTTGAAGACGAAGTTTTACTAAAAAAAGTAATATAATGATGAAATTTGTAATTGTTGCCGGCACACCCGGTTCGGGAAAGACCTCTGTGTTGCTACATGCTATCAATCATTTAAAGAGTAAATCAATACAGCCTTCGGTAGCTAAAATAGACTGTTTATATACCGATGACGATAAAAGATATGCTAAAACAGGCATTCCTGTGTTGGTTGGCTTATCCAAAGATATGTGTCCCGACCATTTTGGGATTTATAATACCGAAGAATTATTGGATTTTGCTGTAAAAAACAAATCAGATTTGTTAATAGTAGAAACTGCCGGATTGTGCCATCGTTGCTCGCCTTATACAAAAGGGAGCCTTGGTATTTGTGTGATTGATGCTACCAGCGGACCTAATACACCTATGAAAGTGGGACCTTTTTTGAGTACTGCCGACATTGTGGCTATTACCAAAGGCGATGTAATTTCGCAAGCCGAAAGGGAAATTTTCAGAGAGAGTGTGTTGGAAATGAACCCAAATGCTAAAATAATTGAAATTAACGGTTTAAGTGGTAAAGGTTGTTCGGAATTAGCGGAAGAAATAATGCTTGCCGAAGCTATTGAGTCTGGGGACGATGTATTGCGGCACAATGCACCATTGGCTATTTGTACACTTTGTGTAGGCGAAACCAGAGTAAATAAGGCTTATCACAGAGGAATTTTACGAAGAATAGATGGTTTTCAGTTTTACGAAGGAGAATAACATAACTAGGAATTATAAATTATGAATTATGAATTGCGAGTTTGTCGTTTAGTTAGTATCTAATTTATAGAAAACCTCTCTGGTTTGTACTTTATAAACTTTTAACTTTTTAACTTTATAAACTTAAATGCTTAAAAATATTATTAAAAATTTACCCGGTTTTAATTGTGGAGCCTGTGGTTTCCAAAAATGTGAAGAATTTGCAGATGCTTTGGTAAATTCAACAACGGAGCTAAAAAACTGCCCTATCTTGCTTCAAGAAAGATTTACAAACAACAAACAAGCATTAATTGAACAGCTACAATTAAGTGTAACTCATTGTATTGATAAACCAAAAGAAAACATTTATGGTTTAATTGATAATTACGAAGCTGATTTTATATTAGAGCCTTTACCGGGCGAGCATTCGTGCAGAGAAACCCTCTACCCTTTCTCGAAAGAAGAAATTAATGTAGGCGATATTATTCGCTATCGCCCGCTGGCATGCCCAATGATACATTTTGCAAAAGTGCTGAATGCCGAAAAAGGCTTAATAACGGTATCAATGGTAGGTCCTTGCAACCGATTGGAAGGGAATATGAATTTTAAAGATGTGGGTGTTTGCATGGTAGGTGGTTTCGAGGGTATTATTAAAGGGAAATTGCCTCAGGTATGCGATACGGTGAGGTTTTTACCTTCGCATTGTATGATGCAAAAGGTACATTCGGGTGTGGTAGTACAACTCGAAAACCGAAAAGTAATTATTGAGGGCATACATTTAGCGGTGTGGGCTCCGCCAGTGAAAAGAAGTTAACGGCTGAGGCTATGTGCTTTTTTAATTTTTCTCAGTTTTATAATCAGTATAATCAAGTATATGAATAATCCAACATAAATCAATGCAGTTATAAAATTAAAACTCTCTTCCGTTGAATCATAACCTGCAACTAAGTATCTTGGGTACTCTAATTTTGTTAAAGAATCATTTACGCTCAATCCATAAATCTGTCCGTAATTTTTCAACTTGAATTCGTTATGATAAATCCACCAAATATTTATTGGCTTAATTTGTATTTCATTGATTTGGATGCTATCGTCAGATTTAATTCTTTTATTGTCAATTAGTAATGTTGTATCTGTCAATTTTATTTGATGTCCCATACAATCAACAAGTTCTCCTTTTCGTACAGATTTATCAAAACAACCACCACCCGAGGCATGCTCAGGAAAATCAGAAACTAATATTATTAAATCCTTTACAGAATCGGGTTGCAAAAAGTCTGCTTTAAGAATCCCATTTTTTAGTTCATGAAAACATGGAAAATCTACACAATAATAGGGAGTAGAAAAGTATCTAACAGTCAAATAAACTATCAAAACACTAATTACTAATATCTTAATCTTCAGATTTTTCATGGTCGTCTTGTTTTTAGCATTACTGCCAA
>CAYTJB010000069.1:9187-10521 GCA_964437995.1 uncultured Bacteroides sp.
ATATTCCAACCAAAAGTAAGACAAGCCTTCTATATTTAGAAGCCAAAACCAACCTTTTTCTTGCAAATGTATTAATTTTTATTCAAAATCGTCAAAATGAGTTTTAGTTTCCTTAAAAATAGGTATTTATCGCAAATTCAAAGTGATTGATAAATATTTTTTTACAATCGGTTATACTTTAAACCTGCAAGAGCAATACTAATAAACTGATGGTTTCTTTTTTCTTGATAGACCCTTTTAGAATATTATTTCTCTTTTGAATTATGCTGACTAACCCTTTGAAATCTTAATAAATCTAAATTTCCTTGAATCCATTTATAAAATGAAAATATAATTATTGGATATAAAGAACCCCAGAGGGCAACGGCAGGACTTACCAACCTGTCGCCAGCCCAAAATGTTAAACCTGAAGTAAGGAGTATATAATACGATAATATACCGCAAAAAAGTACAAATAAATATTCAGAAGAATATTTTTTCTTTATCATTAAAAATAAATATAGTAACCAGAGGATAAACATGAAACAATGAATCGAATAAAAAAAATTAGTATTTAGATTCCCTGTCCATTTAGAAAGAGAATGATTTTTTTTATTACTGATATAAGGATTGCCCGAACAAATATTTTCATGAAGATTATTCCAATAAACAGCCATTGTATGAGTAGGATGCTGTATCAGATATTTTATTACTTCAGAATTTGAAAGGGGGTCTGTTTGTTTTTTTTGCATAACATGAATGCTATCGGACAAGGTGGCAAAACTTTGATTCATTTGGTTGTATGAGGTTGAATCATTTTCAACATAAAATTTAGTTTTTCTGTAAAAATAATCTTTAAGGTTATAGTTTGCAATTTGTGTACTTACAAAAGTGCCGTATTTAATTTTTGTGATTGATTTTTGTATGATAACTGGAGAAGATACTAATAATAGCCAAAGGATTAGCATTGGTTTTCGTATGAAGTATTTTATATTGAAAATTAACATAAGAGCAATAGTCAAATACCATATAATCTGGTAAATTGGTTTTGTAGCAACTAATAACGAAACTACAAAAAGTAATTTTCTTGGAATTATATTGTATTCGTGATAACAAATAAGATAAGAGCGATAGTAAAAAAAAGATAGTGGTTTCGGTAAGTGCATGTGCTGAATAACAAATTACCGATATGTTTGATGCTACTAGCACAAATGAGATAGCGGCAATAACTTTCTTTCCTGTTATTTTATAAACTGTTAAGTAAACAAAAATGCAAGAACTAATCCAAAAAAGTATATGGATATACCAAATACCCAAGTTACCCATGATACTTGTTGATATTAATAGTATAAGTG
>CAYTJB010000069.1:10531-12577 GCA_964437995.1 uncultured Bacteroides sp.
CGATTTGGGTTACAATAATCGCTACTACCACTGATCCATTTTGCAAAATCTCTGTACTCCTGAGAATCTCCAGTATAATATAGACTATTCTTAACAAATTCAGTGAATCCTAAATTATTCAAGATAATAAAATAAAAGACACAAGCTATTAGAATTAAAGTAATTAATAAATAATGCTTCCCAATAATAAATAATATTTTTTTCTTCATATAAATAATTTGTTAATTTTTAAAATCTTATTTTAAACCACTTTAGCTTTGTTGTAAGAAACTATTCTGCTTGCCACTAAATTATTATACACTTACCAAAAGCATAACAAGTCATCTATATTTAGGAGGCTAACCGTAGCTTTAGGTTGTTTTTATTTCTTGCAAATGTATTAATTTTTATTCAAAATCGCCAAAATGAATTTTAGTTTCTTTAAAAATATATCTATTTATAACAAATTCAAAGTGGTTGATAAATATTTCTTTACAACTGGTTATGTTTTTTTCGCGTCTTCGCTTTATAATTGGTGACAAACAAAAAAGAACTGGTAAATTTTAGGTAATACAATTTATAAAAGTTGCGTTTATTAGGAACTTCCGTTTTGTAGAAAAATAAAATTATTTAGAACAGTATTGTTTAAAAATGTTTAATTTTGCTATAAAAAAATTTATGCTTTATAAGAAAAAAATTGTTGTAGTACTTCCTGCATATAATGCCGCCAAAACATTAGAAATTAGCTATAAAGAAATTCCTATGGATATTGTTGACGAAGTAATTCTCGTTGATGACTGCAGTACAGATAATACGGTAGAAATAGCAAAAAATATAGGCATAAAGCATATTGTTACACATGAAACAAATAAAGGCTATGGTGGAAATCAGAAATCATGTTATAATAGAGCATTGGAACTGGGTGCGGATGTAGTTATTATGCTACATCCCGATTATCAATATACGCCTAAGCTTATTCCTGTAATGTCGCATATAATTGCCTGTGATTTATATCCAGTAGTGCTGGGGTCACGCATTTTGGGAAATGGTGCGTTAAAAGGGGGTATGCCAGTTTATAAATATATTGCAAACAGATTATTAACGCTTTTTCAAAATCTGTGTAGCGGACAAAAGCTTTCTGAATATCATACAGGATATAGAGCTTTTTCGAGAGAAGTACTTAAAAAAATTAATTATAATATGAACTCAGATAATTTTGTGTTCGACAACCAAATGCTTTCACAAATAATAATGGCTGATTTTGATATCGCTGAAGTAACCACCCCTACCAAATACTTTAAAGAAGCATCCAGTATTAGCTTTAAGCGAAGCGTGTATTATGGGTTAGGTGTTTGTGGTACAAGTTTAACACATTTCTTTCATAGAATTGGGTTGATTAAGTCAAAATTATACAAATAAGTTATTCGAAAAGTAACGGATTAAATATTAAATCACTTCCTAATCAATCTATAGAACATCATACTATTTCATACAAATCTTTTTTGTGATAAAGATATTATAAAATTATTTTCCTCGTAAAAGTTGCATTAATTACTTGAATTTAGGTCTACAAAAATAAACTTTTCTTCAAAATCGTTAAAATGAGTTTTAGTTTCTTTTAAAATATGTATTTATAGCAAATTCAAACTGATTGATAAATATTTTTTTACAATCGGTTATACTTTAAATCTGCAAAAGCAAAACTGATAGTCATCAGATGACTTAAAACACAGCTGTTAATATAAATAACTAATTTTTAAATAGTCATCAGATGACTTGCAAACTCCCAAAAACCTTTGCAAAATTAACTTCAATTTGGTATTTAAGTTCCGAATTATCTATATTAAGCAACTCTCCTGCCTTTTCGTAAATGGCTTCAATAGAAGTATCGCTATCATCGGTTTCGAGAAATAATTTATCTAAAGGTGTAATTTTAATAGCTTGTGCAGCATTGGAATTAGCATGCAATAGAGCTTCGCCAAAAGAAAGATAAAAACCAGCTTTAATCAATTGTTCGGCTATTTTCAAATTATTGTTGTATCCATGTATAATGCAAGCTTGCTTAAT
>CAYTJB010000070.1:0-12561 GCA_964437995.1 uncultured Bacteroides sp.
TCTGATAAATATGGAAAAATTGGAGTAGCAAATGTTATTGCCGAATCTCCTTTTGGAAGAGCCGGAGTAAAAAATTATGTGAGTATTGTTTCAATTGATGGAGAAGAAATTTCAACAAAAGATATTTTTCAGCAAGCCAAATTATTTCAACGAGCAAAAGGCACAAAACTTAAAATTAAATCTTTGACATCAGAAAACAAAGAAATGGAATTTACTGTTGAATATTAAACTTTTTCTGTTTGCGAAAATCTTATCTTCGATTAATATTTACTTTAATGAAGGTCTTTTTAAGCCATAATTAAACTATAAAGGACTTATTATTATTGGCTTTCTCCGTTATTTTACTACGTAAATTTTAAACAACTTCGATAATAAGAATATGTTAAAGAGAATATTTTATGATAATAAAAATAATATTTCTAAAATTTTAGTTTGGAATCGTTATAATGATGGAAGAGAAAAAACTTGTAATTTTTATAACAAAAATGGTAAACTAATATCTCAAGCATTAAATATGTATAATGAAAAAAAAGTTTTAATTAAAACAGAATGGTATGAAAATAAAGATAAATAGTAATTTAACTATTATCAGTCTTAACTAAAATTTGTAATTTTGCTTTAAAAAAAACACACGTATAATGAAGATTTCTTATAATTGGCTCAAAACCTACTTAAATATTAATATTACTGCCGAAAGAGCGGGCGAATTACTTACTGATTGCGGTTTGGAGGTAGAAGGTATCGAAAAAATAGAATCAGTAAAAGGTGGCTTGCAAGGTATTGTGATTGGCGAAGTTAAAACCTGTATCAAACATCCTGATGCTGATAAATTAAGCATTACTACTGTAGATATTGGTGCAGAAGAATTATTACATATTGTATGTGGCGCACCCAATGTGGCTGTCGGACAAAAAGTGCCCGTAGCTACCTTGAGCCTGTATAGGTATTGTTATCTCTTGAATACATGCAAGTATTACAAACAACTTTAATGCTAAACGTGTCTTGTGCAAGGTAAGGAATAGAATCGCTTGATAAATACGAGGTAACTTTATAGGTGCCTATTGCTGTTGGTAATGTAAAAGAAGGATTTGCTGGTTTCAAGTTTTTAACGCTTTTGCCCGAGAGCAAGATTGTATCATAACTGCCGTAATCGCTTACTGTGGTTAAATCAACCGCATGAAATTTTACATGTGTTTGTGTATTAACACCAAAATTAGAAATATCGGCATCGTAAAAAATAGGTCTTGCTAATCCTAATGGGATTTGAGTATAGCCATCATGTAAAGTAATTCTGTCAACAGTTAAATTATTAGCAGGCATACTTTCGATAGAAATATCATCTATATACAAAGCATCTCCATCTGTTCCTTGGTATTGGAATGCTATTTTTAAATTGGTATCGGCAACATAATTGGATAGGTTAATAAATGATTGTTTGTAAACCCAATCATCAAATACTCCAACGCTGTCTTCAGTCCATACAATTGTCCAGTTGCTGCCGCCGTCAGTACTAAGTTTTACACGGAAATCGTAATTGTTATTGGGAGCAACAGTCCAATAATAGCTCATTTTCCACCAAAATTTTAAACAAGGATGCGTTAGTGTGGTTAAATTAATAGATGGGGAAATCAACCATTCATTTCGAACATCTCCAATATGTCCTGAATCTATTTCAGCAGCCTTAAGCCCATAATGAGCATTTGAACTAAATTTCCACTGATGAGTTGTGTCAGTTGCTAAGCTTTGCTTAGTCCATCCGCTTGGTGGGAAAATAGTATCTTCAAAACCTTGAGTTAACAATACAACTTTTGCATTTTTGTCGAAATATTGTTCAAAATTTTGAGATTTGTTCGCTTGTACAACCGAAGATTTAACGTTTATATTTTGCCCGAAACCTATACTGCCAATTATTAGCAATACAATAGAAAGTAATAATTTTTTCATTTCTGGAAGCTTTAACCAATTGTTAGTATCATAATCTTTACAAAGATAAGATTTATATTTTCAAAAATCTGAGTTTAGTAAATTATTTGCCGTCTTTGACATTTTATTTTTACCTAATGCTTCTCATTTCGTTTTCTTTCACTAAATTTGCAGCAATAAATAACGAAGCATTTGTGCTTACAGGCTTGATACAAAAAAGGATAGAAGCATTAACAAGTAAATTATAAAGACGAATAATGAGTTATAATTGGTATGCATTATATACTTTTCCAAGGTTTGAGAAAAAGGTTTATAAAAGGCTTGTAGAAAGAGGAATAGAAGCTTATTTACCTTTACAAAAAAAACTTCGTAAATGGAAAGATCGTAAAAAATGGATAGAAGAACCTTTGATTCGCTCTTATGTTTTTGTAAAGATAAGTGAATTAGAATATTACACAGCATTAAACATTGAAGGTGCAGTTAAATACATAAGTTTTTCGGGCAAAGCAACTCCCATTCCCGAATGGCAGATTGCAGCCATGCAAAAATTAATAAATACCGATTACGAAGTAACAATCAGCACTAAAGTATTTAAACCCGGTGCGGTTGTTCGTATAGTATCCGGTGTGTTATCCGGATTTGAAGGAGAATTGGTTTCGTATATGGGCAAAAAAAGAGTTGTAATTCGTATAAGCGAAATCGGACAAACATTAGTTGTAACATTGCCACTTACTGATTTGGAAATGAAGGAGGTAAAAAAATAATTACGAATTAAAAAATTAGGAATTACGAAAATAAAAAGAAACAAAATAAAAAATAAATGAAATCTCACAAAATTTGCATGATAGGTTTAGGCTATGTTGGCTTACCGTTGGCTGTTGAATTTGCTAAATATTTTCCTGTTATCGGTTTTGATATTCGACAATCTCGCATTGACGATATTAATCAAGGACACGATAGTACGTTGGAAGTAGATGACGAAAATCTTCAATCGGTATTAACTTTGAAAATGCCACCTGAAAAAGGACTTTTTCTTTCGAGCAAAATAGAAGATATTCGCGATTGTAATATTTATATCGTTACAGTTCCAACACCTGTTGATAAAAACAATCGCCCCGACCTTACACCTTTGATAAAATCAAGCGAAACCATAGGAAAAGTGATTAGTAAAGGCGATATTGTTATTTATGAATCAACTGTTTACCCGGGATGTACCGAAGAAGATTGCTTGCCTGTAATTGAAAAAGCATCGGGTATGAAACTCAATGTTGACTTTTATGCCGGTTATTCACCGGAGCGTATCAATCCTGGCGACAAAGAACATACTGTAACTACCATTCATAAAGTAACCTCAGGTTCTACCCCCGAAATAGCGGAAGTAGTTGACCAATTATATAAAACAGTAATCAAAGCAGGAACTCACAAAGCCCCTTCTATTCGTGTAGCAGAAACAGCTAAAGTTATTGAAAACTCACAACGTGATATAAACATAGCTTTTGTAAACGAATTGGCACATATTTGTGCCCACATGAATCTTGATACACGCTCAGTATTAGATGCGGCAGGTACTAAATGGAATTTTTTAAAATTTTCACCGGGATTAGTTGGCGGGCATTGCATAGGCGTTGACCCTTATTATATTGCTCAAAAAGCACAAGAAGTAGGTTATCATCCCGAAATTATCCTTGCCGGACGCCGTATGAATGATGGCATGGGAGCATGGGTTGCTTCACAAATTGTGAAATTGATGATAAAAAAAGATATTCCTATCAATAAATCAAAGGTGTTGGTGCTGGGAATTACCTTTAAAGAAAACTGCCCTGATGTACGTAACACAAAGGTAGTAGATGTTGTAAACGAATTGCGTCAATTCGGCTGTCATGTAGATATTTACGATCCATGGGCTGATGCTTTGGAAGTAAAACACGAATACAACGAAACTTTAATTACCGAATATAACTTAGCCAATTATAGTACTATTGTATTGGCTGTGGCTCATAATCAATTTAAAACTATTGATTTTACGATGCGGTCAAAACACAGCGTTTTGTATGATATAAAAGCATTGTTGCCATTAGATGTTGTAGATGGAAGATTGTAGAAAGCATTTGGAAGCTGTTACCTGCCTATAGGCAAGCAGGCAGACCAATTCATCAGACTGATAACAAATGTCATTCAGTATTAAAAATTATTTACGAATGAAATAAATAATACCAAAATGAATTATAAATTAATCTAAATAAATTTAAGGTATAATGCCGATTAGAAATATGTTAAAGTTCCAAGAGCGATAGTCCCGAAATTTCAGGAGACTATTACATATTTCATTTCGGTATAATAATAATTTTAGTATTAACTTTGCCATCAAGAATTGACCAATAACTATAATTAAATGCGACAGCTTTTAGCGTTTTTGATAAAAAATTATTTTTTCTTTTTCTTTTTATTACTCGAAATAATAGCTTTTGTTATGATAGCTAATACTACCTATTACCAAGGTGCTCGTATGATAAATTCTGCCAATCAATTAACTGGAAATGTTTACCAAACTTATAGTGATGTTTTCGGCTATTTCTACCTAAAACAAAATAACAAAATTCTTGCCGAAGAAAATGCTCGCCTGCGTGCTATGATTGAAAAGTCATATCTTAAATTTACAACCAACGAAATAATTATTAATGATACTACCTACAAACAGCAATACACATATATTGATGCTCAGGTAATTAGCAGTTCAACAGGTAAACGAAACAATTATTTAATGTTAAACAAGGGATTTAACCAAGGGATTAGAAAAAATATGGCTGTGATAAGCTCAAATGGAATTGTGGGGATAGTAAATAATGTGTCAGCTGGTTTTAGCTCAGTAATGTCTTTGCTTCATGCCGAAACAAAAATTAGCGCTAAGTTAAAAAAGAGCAATGCCGCAGGTTCTATTATATGGGAAGGTGGAAATTTCAAAAAAGGGACACTTTCTGATATTCCATCACATATTCGCATATTTACTGGCGATACAGTTATTACCAGTGGTTTTTCTTACGATTTTCCCGAAGGTATTGTGATAGGAACTATTGCTGAGTATAAAATAAATCCTGGAGATAATTTTTATACAATTAAGATTAATTTTTCTACCAATTTTAATGAGTTGGGTTATGTATATGTTGTTAAAAATTTATTTAAAAACGAACTGCTGAAACTAAAAGAAGCCCAACATGAATAATATCTATTTCCGAAATATTTCTCGTTTTTTTTTGGTAATACTTTTACAAGTATTAGTCTTTAATAATATACACTTCAATGGATATATTAATCCATACATTTATGTTTTATTTATTTTATTAATCCCTTTTGAAATGCCACTATGGCTTTTGTTGTTTTCTGCATTTGCCTTAGGATTTGGTGTAGATTTATTTTCAGATACTATGGGCGTACACGTAGCAAGTTGTGTTTTTATGGCTTTTTGTCGTCCTTTTATTCTCAGAATGGTATCTTCTACAAAAGCTTATGAAGTTGGTATAACTCCAAGCATAAAAGATTTAGGCATTAATTGGTTTTTAAAATATGCTTTCACGCTTATTTTTTTGCATCATCTTGCCTATTTTTATCTCGAAATTTTTACATTTCACGAATTTTTTTACACATTCGGAAGAGTAGTTTTAAGTACTATATCCACAGTACTCTTCATTATTATTGGACAATATCTTTTTAATAGTAAAAAATAAATTTTTAAACATATCATTATCAAATAAATGTATAACCAAATCAATTAACAATGAAAACAAAAATTAATCTTTCTATTATTGTAATTATCACAATGTCAATTACAATTGGATGCAAAACCACACCAAAAGAAAACATGGATGAAAAATTAACAGATTTTATCAAAAAACACGATTCTTTAACTGTAAGTTTAAACAAAGAAGTTAACTTAGCATACTGGAACGCTGCAATTACTGGTAAAGATGAAGATTTTGCAAAAGTAGAAGCATTATCGGTAAAACTTGCCGGTGTTTATGCCAATCCTACATCTTTTGCTACTTTAAAAGCTATAAAGGAATCTAACCAAATTAAAGATAACTTGCTCAACAGGCAACTAATTGTGCTTTACAATGCATACTTAGCTGCAGCCGTTGATACAGCTAAACTAAATGCTGTAATCAAGTTACAAACAACCATTGAAAAGAAATTTTCTAATTTCAGAACCGAAATAAAAGGCAAAAAACTTTCTGATAATCAAATTGAAGAAATTTTGAAAACTTCGGTTAATTCTAATGAGTTGAAAGATACTTGGACAACTCAGAAAAAGATAGGAGATGTTGTAAATCAAGATATTATACAATTGGTTAAAATGCGTAATGAAATTGCTAAAGAACTTGGCTTTGATAATTATCACACCATGAGTTTGCAATTGAGCGAACAAGATCCAAAAGAAATAGAAAGTTTGTTTGATGAGTTAGATAATTTAACCAAAAGCACTTTTGCTGATTTAAAAAGTGAAATGGACGATTATTTTGCAAAAAGATACAAAATTAGCAAATCCGATTTAATGCCTTGGCATTATCAAAATCGTTTTTTCCAAGAAGCACCACAGTTGTATGCTGTTGATTTGGATAAATATTATGCAAAAGCTAATTTAGAAAAACTAACTGCAGATTATTTTAATGATATTGGATTACCTATTGACGATATGTTGAAAAATAGTGATTTGTATGAAAAACAAGGCAAAAACCAACACGCTTTTTGTACAGATATTGATAACGAAGGCGATGTAAGAGTGTTGTGCAATGTTAAACCTAATCAACAATGGATGGGAACAATGTTACATGAGTATGGACATGCCGTTTACGACAAATTTATTGACCGTAGTTTGCCTTTTTCATTGCGTGAACCTGCCCATACATTTGCTACCGAAGCTATCGCTATGTTTTTTGGTAGATTATCAAGCAATTCCGAATGGATAAAAACTATGGTAGGCATTACTGATGCTGAAAAAGCAAAAATTGCCGAAGATTGTTATAAAACATTACGTCTCGAACAAATGGTTTTCAGTCGCTGGGCACAAGTTATGTATCGCTTTGAAAAAGGTATGTATGCAAACCCTGACCAAGATTTGAATAAACTTTGGTGGGATTTGGTTGAAAAATACCAAATGATGAAAAAACCTACTGATAGAAACGCTCCCGATTGGGCTACCAAAATTCACATAGCTACTTATCCTTGCTATTATCATAACTACTTATTAGGAGAATTATTGGCTTCGCAATTTAGCTATTATGTAACAGAAAAAGTATTAAAAGCAAGTGATATGAAAGCACAGAGCTTTATTGGCAACCCTGAAATTGGCAAATACTTTACCGAAAAAGTATTTAAATCGGGTAAAAGCATGTATTGGAACGATATGATAGAACAAGCTACAGGCGAAAAACTAACAGCCAAATATTATGCAAAACAATTTGTAACTAAGTAATTTACTTAAATTATTACACAAAAAAAGCCGAAATATGTATGTTTCGGCTTTTTTTTAATAAAAATCTTGTTTAGTTTTAAAAATAAATGTACGTTTGTAAAAGAGAATAATCAAAATCATGAAAAAAATAAGTTACGCAGCTATATTTGGAATAATCGGATTTTTTATTGGATATTTAATTTTTGGGAAACAAATTCCGATAGAAAATATATTTTCTAATACTGATTCAAATAATTTGATTAGAGGCTTTCTTTATGAAAAAACTATTACCTCAATTAGGGTAAATATTTTAATTTTTTCTGTAATTAGTGCTATTATTGGTCTTATTATTGAGAGTAGTAATACTCCACGCAAAAGAGGAAATTTTTTAGGAAAGGTAGAAATTTATAAATCAATAGCCATTAAATCTACGGTTATTTATGTTCTTGCTTTTTTGTTTGTTTATTTTGTGTATCAATTTATTACTTCCTTTATTGCAGGACAATACTATTTGAGAGTTATCTTTTTTTATGATGAAATTAAATTTTTAACTCCCGATAACTCAAAATTTTGGTATTCCGACTCTGCATTGGCTGTTTTTGCATCAGGTCCTTTGGTATCAGTATTTATGGCTTTCATTTTTATTATGTTATACCACAAGTTTTCTAATAGCGATAGTGGCATAAAATTGTTTTTTTTATGGGGTGCTTTACATTTTATCAATCGTATTTTAGGTTCGTTTGCTATTGGAACTATTTTCTTATTGTATGGCTCTAATTTAATAGCCGATTGGCTGTTTTTGGGTATGGAAACCAAAATTTTATTAGTAGCCGCATCAATTATTGGATTGCTTATCATTGGAAATTTTTCCGTTTACCCAATCGTTACTTCAGCTAATTCTTTTTCGCTAATAAATAATAAAAATAGAGGCATGTTTATCAAAAATCAGATATTTATACCTTGGCTCATGGGAAGCCTTATTTTGTTTTTATTGTATCTTCCAAAATTTCCAGTACACGAATTACTTATTAATGTATCAATGTTAATTATGCTGATACCCACATATTTTAGATTCGATTCTGTGATGATTCCTAATATTGAAGAAGAAGAATCTCCATTGTATAAAGTTTCGTGGCTTTTTATATCATTTTTTGTAATAATTTTAGTCGCTTTTCGTACTATCTTTGGAAAAGGAATTCGATTTGGAACCGAAAGCGAAAATACTACTGGATTATATATTATTCTGGCAATTATTATTATTGCACTTATAGCTCTAATATATTTTGGAATAAGAAATATTAGAAAAAGACGAAAACGTGTATATGAAATGATAAAGAATAGCTTGCCAGCAGAGGGCGCAATAGAATAAATATTAAAAAATCTTTACCAGCAAATTATTTAATAAAAATTGTTTTCTTAACAGTTTCTCCCTCTTTAAGCCTCACGGTTCCTTCGCCTGTTCTTTTAATACGTCTTGGAGGTATTGCAATGCTATCAATAAGTGCAGTGTCGAGAACAGCAACCTGTAGTATTGCCTCCAACTTAAAGGTACGTTCGTATATCCCCAATGCCCCAGTAGTGCCAAGCAAATACGTATCCCCTTGTCTAAGGTTAACAATTGCATTTGGAACAACAGTATTGGTATCATTAAAAAGTTTAACTGTAACTTGAAGCTTGCAATCAGTATCTTCTTTACAAGAAGTATTGCCAAATATCAATGCTATCGTTAAAAGAGATATGAAAAGTAAATTTTTTAGAAAATTTTTCATTTTTTTGCTGATAATTTATTAATATTGCCTTAAAATTTAATTTTTAGCAAACCTACATATTTTTTTACAAATAAATTACACAATCATGAAAAAATTATTTTTAAGTGTTATCATTACATCTTTAGTTTTCTCTCAATTATCTAAAGTTAGCCAGGCTCAAAATTCAAAAAAGCCTACCAATGTTATCGTTTTAATAAGCACCGAACTTGGCGATATTAAATTAAAACTATACAACGAAACGCCTTTGCACAGAGATAATTTTATAAAATTGGTAAAAGAAAAATATTTGGATAGCACTTTGTTTCACAGAGTTATCAAAGAATTTATGATACAAGGTGGCGACCCCGATTCTAAACACGCTGTGGCTGGTGCTTTATTAGGAAATGGTGGGCCTTCTTATACAATTCCTGCCGAGTTTTACAAAGGTATTTTTCATAAAAAAGGAGCGTTGGCTGCTGCTCGCGAAGGCGACCAAGTAAACCCCACAAAAGCATCATCGGGTTCGCAGTTTTACATTGTTCAAGGTAGAGTTTTTACAATGGAAGAGTTAAATATGTTTGCTCAACGAATGGGAAAAACTTTTACTCCCGAACAAATAAAAACTTATACTACTGTTGGAGGAACACCTCATTTAGACGATAACTATACCGTTTTTGGCGAAGTAATCAGTGGCTGGGAAGTAATTGATAAAATTGCTGCATCTGTTACAGATCAAAACAATCGTCCTCAGAAAAACATCTCAATGACAGTAAAACTTATTGAAAAATAATTAGCCTCTCCTAAATTCTCTATAGAGGAGAGAACTAAAAAGAAAGGTGGAAGTATTTTTGTTATGTTGAAACTTTCTTTCGTCATCTTGCTGAATATTTTTTTTGTCATCTGAACGAATTGAAGCATCTCATTAAAAAAGAATTTATACTTATTATGAGATTCCTTACCATCACTCGAAACGACAAAACGACCTAAACTCAGAAAATAGGCAACGTTCTTTGTTTTAAGTGTTTCCTCTTACTTTTTGTTGAAAAAAGAATTATTTGATAAAAACAAACTAATTAGATACAGAATATTCTGTAATTTTGCAACTACAAAAATAAATACCATTAAGCTGTGAAGGAGAAAATAGCTGTTTTAAATGCAGAAATACTTGCTTTTGTACCCCAAAATCAAGAACAATTAGAAGAATTTCGTATTCAATTTTTAGGCAAAAAAGGCAAAATACAAGATTTGTTTGCCGATTTTAAAAATGTGGCTCCCGAATTACGAAAAGAAATGGGAGTTCTGCTCAACGAATTAAAAAACAATGCACAACAAAAGTTAGATGCGTTTAAAGACAGTTTTCTGTCAACAACTGGGAAAAAAGTAGCCGTTGATCTTAGTATGCCAGCCGATTTTTTAGAATTAGGTGCACGTCATCCACTTTCGATAATGCGAAACGAAATCATCAGCATTTTTTCGCGTATTGGTTTTGTGGTAAGCGAAGGACCTGAAATTGAGGATGATTGGCATAATTTTTCTGCCTTAAATTTTCCACCCGAACATCCTGCTCGCGATATGCAGGATACTTTTTTTATTGAAAAATCAGCAGAAAAAGGCGATATTGCCTTGCGTACCCATACTTCATCAGTACAAGTAAGGATGATGGAAAATAGTAAACCACCTATCAGAGCCATTTTCCCGGGTAGAGTTTTTAGGAACGAAGCCATTTCGGCAAGAGCTCATTGTATATTTCATCAAGTTGAAGGGCTTTATATTGATAAAAATGTTTCATTTGCCGATTTAAAGCAGACTTTATTATATTTTTCCAAAGAAATGTTTGGCGAAAACACACGTATCAGGTTACGCCCTTCTTATTTCCCTTTTACAGAACCATCTGCTGAAATGGATATTTCCTGCAGTATTTGTGGTGGTAAAGGCTGCAATATTTGCAAATATACTGGCTGGGTCGAAATTTTAGGTTGTGGCATGGTTGACCCCAATGTATTAGATAATTGTGGCATTGACAGCAAAATATATACCGGCTTTGCCTTTGGAATGGGCATCGAACGTATTACCATGTTACGCTATGGTATCAAGGATTTACGACTTTTCTTTGAAAACGATGTTCGTTTTTTAAAACAATTCCAAGGAGCGTTGTAAACGATAGCAATTCAAATAGTTAATATTATCTTAAAATTATAAAAATTATAAAAGTTTAAAAATGATACATTTCAATTCCTTAAAAATAAAAATTTTTGTTGTTCTTTTTGTTGCATTTAGTTTTGCTGGATTTGCACAAAAAGACAATGATTTTGAAATTTCAAAAAATCTTGAAATTTTTACAACCCTTTATCGTCAGTTGCACTTAAATTATGTTGATGAAATAAAATCGGGTGATTTGATGAAAAAAGGCATTGATGCTATGCTCGACGATTTAGACCCATATACCGTTTACATTCCTGAATCGGACATAGAAGATTACAAATTACTAACTACTGGTCAGTATGGTGGAATTGGAGCATTGATTCATCAAAGAGGCGATTATGTTATTATTTCTGATCCTTATGAGGGGTTTTCTGCTTTTAAAGCAGGCTTAATTCCAGGAGATAAAATTATAGAAGTAAATAAGCAATCTACTAAAGGGAAATCGAGTAACGATATAAGCTCTATTTTTAAAGGACAACCAGGAACTACTTTTACTATTTTGGTTGAAAGAGAAGGCGAAACCAAACCTTTTGAAAAAACGCTTACCCGCGAAGAAATTAAACTATTAAATATTCCATACTATGGTGTGATAGGAAAAGATGTTGGATATATAAAATTAACCAGTTTTACCCAAGAAGCAGGAAAAGAAGTAAAAGAAGCTTTTTTGAAATTAAAAGAAAAAGACAACATTAAATCTGTTGTTCTTGATTTGAGAGGAAATGGAGGTGGCTTATTGCAAGAAGCCGTAAATATTATAAACATTTTTGTAGATAAAGGGCAATTGGTTGTGAGCACAAAAGGGAAAGTAAGCGAACGCAATTTTTCTCACAAAACAATGGAACAACCTGCTGACATTACCATTCCATTGATTGTTTTGGTTGATAGAAACAGCGCTTCGGCATCAGAAATTGTATCAGGAGCTATTCAGGATTTAGACAGAGGTTTGATTGTTGGACAAAAAACTTACGGCAAAGGCTTGGTACAAAACGTATTTCCTGTAAGTTATAATGCTCAGGTAAAAATAACGGTAGCCAAATATTATATCCCAAGCGGCAGATGTATTCAAGCTATTGATTATGCTCATAAAGACGAGGATGGAAATTCTGGAAAAATCCCCGATTCGTTAAAAACTGCTTTTAAAACCAAAGGCGGAAGAACCGTGTATGATGGTGGCGGGATAGAACCCGACCTTGCATTAGAGCCTGAAAAAATAAGCAATATCGCAATAAGTTTGGTAACCAA
>CAYTJB010000071.1:0-12542 GCA_964437995.1 uncultured Bacteroides sp.
TCGGCAGGTGTAGCTGTTAGCTTTGTTTGTTTTATCTGATTTTGTAAGCTATAAGTATAATCAAATTGGGCTGGTTTATTAAAAACCACATCGGTTTTGAGTTGCATGCCATCTTCAAATTGGGCTACTACAGTTGCTTTCCATGCGTTGGTATCTTTATTGGGTTTTTCAGTTAATCCTTCAAAAACTCCATTTAACGATTGAAATAATTTACCATTAACAGTAAGTTTTGCATTTTGGCTACCCTTGCCACTCACAAAGCCTTGTATGTAGCCAAATTTTTGAAAATAAGTAAATGTATTGGGTTGGTTTACTACTAATTTACGTGCTTCATTTTTAGTAACAGGCTGTACTCGCAAACAAACATTGCGTACTTTATAAGCATATTGGGCATTTTCGGGTAAAGTAAAACGGATAATATTTTTCCCATTTCTAAGTTGTTCGGGATTTATCTGTTCACTTTGTTTGCTCCAACCTTCTTTTTTTTGTACAAAATAACCGCCAGTGGTTAGTTGTCCGTTCACATTTTTGCATACTGAGGTATAATCTTGCAAACCATACAATTCGTATTCGAGCCATACATTGCAATTGTTTGTAATTGTTTGGTTAAGCATTATAGGAAAAATGTTATCATAAGCATTAACAACTTGCTTTTTGTTAAAACTACCAATAATGCCTTCTTTTGCATTGTTTGATTTATAAACTTCTCCTATTTTCTTTTTGTCAATAGGATCATTGATATTACTTGCTGCATTTCCTTTTATAGTAGCTTTTTCGATATTACTTTCAAATTGTTTATTTCTTTTTTGGCTAAGTGTTTGTTTTGCCTGATGTTTAATGTTTCGTTTATTGTTAGCTGTGGTAACGATATATATACCTAAAAATGATATAACTACGAAAACGAATAGTGAATATTTTTTATATTTCATACTTTGGTTAATTTGGTGATTTGGTAATGTGTTGATTTGATGATTTGTTATTTGATTACTTTCTACTTTATGAACTTTACAAACTGTCTATTCTACAACTAATTTGAATGTTTTTCTTTCTTTGCTGGTTTCTACTTCTATAAGATAGCTTCCTTTTTCTTTTAATTTGCCATTGATAACAAATTGACCTTGTCCGCTTACCAAATTTTCTTCAATTAACTTACCAGCCATATCATGAACACGGATTGCTACATCCATACTTTCAAATTGTTGAAAGTAGATAGTGTAATTGCCTTTGCAAGGATTAGGATAAATTTCAATTTTGTTTTCAGTAATCGTAATTTCTTCATTATTACTATTATTATTTTGTGGATAATAAGTAGAAGAACATGAATGATTTGACGAAACTAATATTTCAACCAATTTAGCATCTGTTAATCCCTTTATATCTACAACTTTTGCCAAGTATTTGCCTGCCGATAAGTTGTGAATATTTTGCAAAGAATCGTTGCTATTCCACAACCTGATGTTTTGAGTACTATCAGCCAATAACGAATAGCTATATGGAGGCTTTCCGCCAAGTACTTCTAACATTATCTTCCCATTATGGCTTGTAGCAGTGCTTACATTTTTAGTTCGGGCAAGTAATGTTAGGCGATTTCCTAATAAAAAGGTAAACATATCTTTACCCGAATGGTCGGTATCCCAATAAATACCGGAAAAATAAACTTTTTTATTTGCATCTATGCTATCAGCAGTATAAATTTCGGTATTATTCATGGTAAAATTGTCCGTTGCATCACGATTAATCAGCAAAACACATTTGCCCAAACTGTCAATGGCTGAAGCATCAAAAATTAGTTGAGTAGCAATGCCCGAAGCTGTATTGCCTGTAACTTGCATCATCCATTTTTTCTTCAACAAATTACTTATTGTAGTTGTACCAATAGTATCATTTTCAACAGGTTTTAATTCTTTGCCATTGTTTCCCCAAACCAAAAAATCGCCTTCGTTGAGTTGAGCTTGATTTTGGGTGTTTGAAGCAGTGATACTGCCAGTACCAATTGTTAAAATATCGTCTCCTCCATTACCAGCCGATTGTTTTTGATTAAGTTCAAAAAGTGAATCTTTTCCTATTCCGGCTATATTGTTTGAATAAATTTTATTTTTAGTGTAATTCCAAATAATGGTATCTGCTGAATTTTTGTAATTTGACTGAAACAATGTAATGCCATATTTAATAGCCAAATATGATTGTACTTTTTGTAAGTCGTTTTTTTGCAAAGTTTTATTAAAAACTATGTATTCAGCCATTTTCCCGTAAAACGGCAAACTATCTGTACCACATAACAACATATCGGTTTAGTTTGAGTGGTATCTGTATATTTTAGCTCACTCTTAACACTTCCAATCCGTTGGGTAGTGAGTTTTACATTTTTTGCAGTATCAAGTTTAATATACCAAAGCCCACTTTCTATTTGTTGATGAGATGCTTTATAAACCGTTAATACCGTCAGATTTTCTGTTTTGCGAGGTTTATAATTAATTGTAAATGGTAATGACAACGAATCGAACAAAAATGACGTGTTGTAATTAAACAACATCGTATCGTTTTTATACTGATTGTTCGAAGTAAAAGCAGATAAATTATTTCCACTTATATCTTGCCAGTTATTGTTATTACTTCCTGCATTGTCAGCCTTCAACCAAATAAGTGGTTGTGTTTTTAATGGCATTATTTGCGAAAATACTAAAGTGTTTGTAATTACGCAAAACATAAAAATTGTTATCCTTTTCATTATTATTTATGGTATTGATTGTTTATAATTCATTTTTAAGTTTAAATTTATGTAGTTTAAAATGCAATAAAAAAGGGCGTGAACCTCTGCTTTAGATTTCAACTTCTGGAAGGTACGACCAAGCACCCGACTACAATTGAAGTAAGCAAAAGGAACACACCCATTCGGGTGCGTTCACTACTTGCTACTTCTCCGTAGTCAATTACGTTGGTCGTTTTACCGGAGGAGAAGTATTTTTTAGCAACGCTATTTTTAAGTATGCTTTAGTTTTCTATATTTTTTATTTTTTTTATGAAACAATATTTATTGTACTATTTATGGGGCAAATGTATAAAAAAAATTAACATATCCATATTTTTTATCAAAGTTGATTCAAATTACAAATGTAGCAAGTTTTTTATAAGGTGTCAAAGATACAATTTAAAAGCAATTTACAACTGCTTTCCATCGTCTATTTCAAAAAATTACGATACATCATTATTCATTTTTATAAATCTTCCTCCTCAAAAGTTATTAACAATTTTCTTTCCCGTGATTTTTTAACATTTCAACGAAAATGATTAAAAAAATTTCTTTTTCTTGCAAAATTTCTTGCAAAAATTTATTCTAATACTTTTTTAATCAATCAATTAAAAGAGTATAAATTTTTATGTAACCTTTTGATAAAAATGGAGTATAAAAATTCATAAATGGGATTATTTGGATTTTTTTGGATTATTTATTAACAAAATGGGATTATATTGTTTTTTTGATATAAATTTACATCCTCAAATATTATAGTATAAAATGCTGAAAGTCATAGGTAAAGATTATTGCACGGTTGATTCAAACGGAAGGTTTAAATTTCCTTCTACCTTGAAAAAACAGCTTTTAAGTGTAATTGATAGTGGTTTCGTTATGCGCGAAAGCATCTATGGCAATTACCTTGAGCTTTACCCTATGAATGTTTGGGAAGATGAAATTGAAAAAATCAGAAAGAAACTTAATCCATATAATCCTAAAGACATCATTCTTATCAGAAAACTATCGGAAGGGAACAAAGTAGAGCTTGATAACAACGACAGGCTGCTTATCCCTGGCGATCAGAAAAAAGCTAAGAGTATCAACAAAGATATTATTTTGGTTTCCAGAATAAATATTTTTGAAATTTGGGATGTTGAAAAATACAACGAAGTTAATAACTCAACAATGGATTATGTTGCTTACGCTAACGAAAGAATAGGACAATTCGATAACGAATAACATAGCAAACATGTATCATAATCCGGTTTTATTAATTGAAAGCATCGAAGGCTTATCAATAAAACCTAATGGAACTTACGTAGATGTTACTTTTGGTGGCGGCGGTCATTCAAAGGAAATCATGAAACACCTTGGCGAAAGCGGAAAACTCTATGCTTTTGATCAGGATGATGATGCATTAGCCAATGCTATTGATGACGAAAGGTTTATCCTCATCAACAATAATTTTAAATACCTTAAAAACTTTTTAAAACTATATGCTGCCACTCCGGTAGATGGTATTTTGGCTGATTTAGGCATTTCGTCTCATCAAATTGATGTTCCCGAAAGAGGTTTTTCTATCCGCCATAAAGGCGAACTCGATTTAAGAATGAACCGCAATCAAGGTAAATCGGCAAAAGATGTTATCAATAACTATTCAGAAGAAGAACTGAAAATGGTTTTTCAAGAATATGGCGAAATTCCAAATTCGTGGAAATTGGCAAGAACCATTGTAGAATATCGTAAAAATCAAGAAATTATAGATACAGAACAATTTATTGAAGCTATAAAGAGCTGTGTTCCTAAAAAAATAGAAAATAAATACTTGGCAATGCTTTTTCAAGCCATCAGAATTGAAGTGAACGAAGAGCTGGAAGTGCTAAAAGAGTTATTGATACAAAGCACCGATTGCTTAAAACCAGGAGGAAGATTGGTAGTAATTTCTTACCATTCGTTAGAAGACAGATTGGTTAAAAACTTTATAAAATCAGGCAATTTTAAAGGCGAAATCGAAAAAGATTTTTATGGAAATCAATTTTCTCCCTATAAATTAATTAGTCGAAAACCAATAACACCAAGCGAAGACGAACTTTTGAGAAATAATCGTTCGCGGAGTGCAAAATTAAGAATAGCCGAAAAAAACTGATATGGGTAAAAATGTAATCAAAGAATCAGTAAAAGAAAAACCTAAGAAAAAATTTAAGCTTGGTGTTCGCTTGCCTTCAGCTAAAGATACAACTGTTGGCAATGCAGTAACCGAAGTACTTGGAGGAACTTTTCTTACACGCAAAGGTGTTCTTAAGCTTTTTCCTTTCATTTTTTTTATTACCTTATTATCAGTTATTTATATTGCCAATAACTATTGGTCGATTAAGAGTTTTAGGGAAATGTATGAATTGAAAAGAGAATTAAAAGAATTGAGATTTGAGCATATTACAACAAAATCAGATTTTATGTACATCAGCAAGCAATCGGAAGTTGCACGCAAACTCGATTCAGTTGGAATAAAGGAATCAACCGTTCCACCACAAAAGTTTTTTTATAAAACCAATTAAACAGCTCGCTTACAAAAATGAAAGATGAAAATAAAAAAATAGTACGAAGAATTAGAATCATCTATTTTGGTGTGCTTATTTTTGCGCTTGTTATCATCTATAAAGTGATTAATATTCAGTTTGTTGAGGGCGATATGTGGCGTAAACGTGCCGAAAATCTTACGTTGCGTTACGAAAGTGTAGAAGCTACAAGAGGCAATATTATTTCGTCTGATTCAAACTTATTGGCTACTTCGGTTCCAATATTTGATATTAGAATTGACTTACATAAATCGGTAATTCAAAGCGATACTTTCAAATTTTACCTAAATGCTTTGGCAGACAGCTTATCGGTAATTTTTCCTGATAAAAGCAAAGAAGAATTCAAATACCTTTTATTAAATGGAAGAAAAAATGAAGATAGAAATTTGCTTTTGCAAAGGAATATTGATTACTCGCAGCTCAAAAGGGTAAGAAACTTTCCAATTCTTAAAAAAGGGAAAAACAAAGGTGGAATTATTATTGAAGAAAAAGATTATAGAAAAATGCCTTTCAAAGAATTAGCCAGCAGAACTATTGGATATGAGAATATTAGCGAAAATATACGCGTTGGTCTCGAAGGTGCTTATAGTAAAGAATTGCAAGGTATTAGCGGAAAAAGATTGGTACGCAAAATTGCTTATGGAATTTGGCGTCCGGTTGAACGCGAGAATCAAATTGAACCTGAAAATGGCAAAGATATTGTAACTACTATTGATATTAACATTCAAGATGTTGCCGAAAATGCACTGATGAAATGCCTTGATTCTAACGAAGCAGAACATGGATGTGTTGTATTAATGGAAGTTAATACCGGATATATCAAGGCAATAGCCAATTTAAGACGTCATAAAGATGGAAGTTATGGCGAAGATATTAATTATGCTATATGGGAAAGTGCAGAGCCTGGTTCAACCTTTAAATTAGCTTCATTAATCGCAGTATTAGAAGAAAACAAGTACGATACCAATGTAATGGTAAATACCGGGAAAAGTGAATATGCTGACCAGATAATGGAAGATGCACACCAAAAAGATTATGGCAAAGTTTCACTTTCCAAAGCTTTTGAAATTTCTTCTAATGTAGGTATTTCGGAAATTGTAAACAGAACGTTTAAAAACAAACCGCAAAAATATATTGATTATCTAAATGATATGTTGTTAAACAAGCCATTGGGATTGGATATAAAAGGAGAAGGGCTTCCTTTTATTAAAAATGTTAAAAATCCTACTTGGTCTCCAACATCTTTAGCTTGGATGTCGATAGGTTATGAGCTACAAGTAACACCATTACAAACGCTTACGTTGTACAATGCTATTGCCAATAATGGTAAAATGGTAAAACCTCTTTTTGTAAAAGAAATTCTTCAAACAGGGAAACTAATTGAGAAAAAAAATACTGTAGTTATCAATAAATCAATCTGTTCTAAAAAAACACTTACTAAAGTTCAAACCATACTCGAAGCAGCTGTTGGCGGCACTGCAAAAGAACTTTTAAATACAGTGTATAAAATTGCGGGAAAAACTGGAACTGCAAAAATAGGTTATGGCAAAGATAAAGACAGCAAGGTTTATAGAGCTTCTTTTGTAGGTTATTTTCCTGCCGAAAATCCTAAATATTCTTGCATAGTAATTGTAACCAATCCTACCAAAGGAGAATATTATGGTGGAGCTATTGCAGCACCCGTTTTTAAAGAGATTGCAGATAAAGTATATGCTACTCAACCTGATATTCATCAGGAAGCAAAATCTTACAACAATAAAATTGCAATCCCTTATGTAACAGCAGGTAACCAACAAGAATTATTTACTATTTATTCAACTTTGAATTTGCCATTTCGTTCAAATAATCCCGATGCTCAATACATAGCAAGTGTAAACAACAACAACTTAATTAGCTACTCTCCAAGAAATTATAAAAATAAATTAGTTCCAAATGTTTATGGAATGGGAGCAAAAGAAGCAACTTATCTTTTGGAAAAATTTGGGTTAAAAGTCAAGGTAGCGGGAAAAGGAAAAGTAATGAACCAATCCATTCAAGCAGGCAATCAGATAATTAGTGGGCAACTTATTAGTTTAACATTAGGCAATTCTTCTAATGATTTTAATAATATGTTAACTGCAAATACCACTGTTTCTAAAAAATTAGATAGTATTCCTAATAATCAACCCATTAAAGCTGAAAAACCTAAAGAAATCACAAAAGAGAAATCGAAAGAAAAAATAAAGGAGAAAGAAAAGCCTAAAGAAAAAGCAAAAGAAAATAAAGTAACACCAAAAGCAAAAACTAAAGACGAACCCAAAAAGGATAAAAAAACAGAAACTAACTCAAAGAAAAAAGAAGAAACAAAAAAAACAGACCAAAATAAAAAAACGGAAAAGAAAACAACAAAAAATAAATAATTTATTGAAAAAGCTATCAGACATATTATATAATTGTAAAGCCATCCAAATCATTGGCAATGATACTCTTATGATTAACAACTTGAGCTTCGATTCACGTAAAATCGAAGCCAATTGTTTGTTTATTGCCATAAAAGGAACACAATCTGATGGACATCAATACATTGCACAATGTGTTGAAAATGGTGCAATTGCAATTGTTTGCGAAGATTTACCAAAAAAACTACATAAAAACATAACATATATTAAAGTTGAAAATAGCAGTTATGCGTTGGGCAAAATTGCTTCCAACTTCTACAACCGTCCTTCGGAAATGCTTAAATTAGTAGGAATTACAGGAACTAATGGAAAAACAACAACGGTTACCTTGCTTTTTAACTTATTCAGAAGTTTAGGCTACAATGTTGGGCTACTTTCTACTATAAGTAATCGAATTAACGATAATGAAATTACTGCGACACATACCACTCCCGATGCTATACAATTGAATATTTTACTAAAAGAAATGGTGGAAATGGGTTGTAGCCATTGTTTTATGGAGGTAAGCTCACATGCTGTAGTTCAAAATCGTATTGCAGGATTAACATTTTCGGGAGCTATTTTTAGCAATATTACCCACGACCATTTGGATTTTCACAAAACTTTTGCTGAATACATCAAAGCTAAAAAATTATTTTTCGACCATTTGCCATCCGATGCTTTTGCATTGACAAATGTTGATGATAAAAATGGCAAAGTAATGATTCAGAATACAAAAGCTGCGAAATATTCATATAGCTTGCAAACGATGGCTGATTTTAAATGCCGTATCATTGAAAACGAATTGCATGGCTTGTTCCTGAATATTGATGGCGTGGAAACATCAACAAAATTAGTAGGAAGCTTTAATGCCTACAATATTTTAGCGGTGTATGCGGCTGCAATTTTATTAGGCGAAGATAAAATAGAGGTTTTAAAGCAACTTAGCAATCTTAATGCTGCCGAAGGTCGCTTTGAATACATAAAATCGAAAAACAATATAACTGCAATAGTTGATTATGCTCATACTCCCGATGCTTTACTAAACGTACTAAAGACTATTGAAGCTATTCGCACAAAAAACGAGCAACTTATTACCGTAGTTGGAGCAGGTGGAAACCGCGATGCACAAAAACGCCCAATTATGGCAAAAATTGCCAGCGAAATGAGTGATATGTTGATACTTACATCCGATAATCCTCGCGATGAAAACCCTGAAGATATTTTGCAACAAATGCAAGTAGGCGTTGATATTTCGATGAAACGCAAAGTATTAACAATTCTAAACAGAAAAGAAGCTATAAAAACGGCTTGTGCAATGGCAAAATCGGGCGATATAATTTTGGTAGCAGGAAAAGGACACGAAAAATACCAAGAAATAAAAGGAATAAAACATCATTTTGATGACAAAGAAATATTAACAGAATTTTTATAACCAATTGATATGCTGTACTATTTATTTAATTATTTGCATAATGCTTTTGATTTCCCAGGCGCTGGTGTATTTCAATATATATCGTTCAGAGCAGCAATGGCTGTAATAACATCTTTATGTATTTCTTTACTTTTTGGTAAAAGTTTAATCAATTATTTAACCAAAAAGCAAGTAGGCGAAACAGTTAGAGATTTAGGATTAGATGGTCAAAAAGAAAAACAAGGAACACCAACAATGGGTGGCTTAATTATTTTAGGTTCAATTTTAGTTCCAACATTATTGTTTTCAAAACTGAACAATATTTATGTTATCTTAATGATTATTACCACAATATGGTTGGGTGCCATTGGATTTTTGGACGATTATATCAAGGTATTCAAAAAAGATAAAAAAGGACTTGCAGGCAAATTCAAAATATTAGGACAACTTACGCTTGGGCTTATAATTGGTTTGACCATGTATTTTCACGAAGGAATTGTTATTCGCGAGAAAGTGCAAGAAAGTCAGTTTGTTAAGTCGCATAATATTTTAAATGAAGCTAATTACGAAAAAGCAAAAGAAGTTTTTACCAAAGAAGCTGTAAAATCAACAAAAACAACCATTCCTTTCTTTAAAAATAATGAGTTAGATTATTCGGTGCTAATTTCTTGGGCTGGTGAAAATTATCAAAAATGGGCTTGGTTAATTTTTATACCTATCGTAATCCTTATCATAACAGCAGTTTCAAATGGAGCAAACCTAACCGATGGAATTGACGGACTTGCCACAAGTACTTCGGCAATAATAGGAGCTACATTAGGCATTTTAGCGTGGATTTCGGGTAATATAATATTCGCCAACTACCTCAATATTATGTATATACCTAATATTGGTGAATTGGCAATTTTTGTAAGTGCTTTTGTAGGTGCTACCATAGGTTTTTTGTGGTACAATACTTATCCAGCACAAGTATTTATGGGCGATACAGGAAGTTTGGCATTAGGTGGAATTATTGCCGTTTTAGCTATTTTGATTCGTAAAGAACTGTTAATCCCAATTTTGTGCGGTATCTTTTTAGTTGAGAATCTATCTGTGGTTATGCAAGTTAGCTATTTTAAATATACTAAAAAAAGATATGGCGAAGGAAAAAGAATTTTTAAAATGTCGCCATTGCACCATCATTTTCAAAAATTGGGATATTCGGAACCTAAAATAGTAATGCGATTTGTAATAGTTGGTGTAATGTTGGCTGTTTTTACAATAATCACATTAAAATTAAGATAAAGTAAAGAATATCATTGAATTGGTTATGAACGAAATAAGCTTTTAAAAAAAATAGAGAATTAAATATTCACAATAAATACAAAAACCATGGAATTAGAAACATTGGCATTACAAGGGCGAAGTAATATTTATAACTCAATGGCAGCGGGTGTAGCATCAAAAATTTTGAATGTTCGCAAGAGCATTATCAAAAATAGCTTATCAAACATGGAAAGTATTGAGCACCGCCTTGAATTTATAGCAAAAGTACATGGTGTTGAATTTATTAACGATTCAAAAGCTACAAATATAAACTCTACTTGGTACGCTTTAGAATGCATGACCAAACCTACAGTTTGGATTGTTGGCGGACAAGAAAAAGGAAATGATTATAGTAGCCTAAAACAGTTGGTAAAATCGAAAGTAAAAGCTATTATTTGCTTGGGTATTGATAACTCAAAAATTATTAAGGAGTTTTCGGGCATCGTTCCTATAATTATTGAAACAAAATCAGCAAAAGAAGCTGTTGATAACGCCTATTATTTAGCCGAATCGGACGATGTAGTATTATTATCTCCTTGCTCCTCAAGTTTTGATTTGTATGAAAGCTTTGAAGATAGGGGAATACAATTCAAAAATGCAGTTAACGAATTATAATTCATTATGTTATTATAAAAAAATAAATGGGAAAAATTTTTCAAAATATAAAAGGTGATAAAGTAATTTGGGTAGTAGTAATTATACTATCTATTTTCTCTTTATTATCGGTTTACAGTTCCACTGGCACTTTAGCCTATAAGTACCAAGGTGGAAACACTGAGTATTATATGTTTAAACATTTTGGCATATTAGTATTTGGATTTTTCCTTATGTACTTATCACATTTAATTAAATACACCTATTATTCGAGGATTTCTCAAATTGCAATTATTGTTGCAATTCCTTTGCTCCTTTTTACATTACTAACAGGTACTAATATAAACGAAGCCAATCGTTGGCTTACATTGCCTATTGTAAATCTTACTTTTCAAACATCAGATTTTGCCAAAATAGCTTTGATAATGTTTGTTGCACGTTTGTTAGCTATTAAACAAGACCAAATTAAAGAATTTAAAACTACATTTTTGCCAATAATAGCTATCGTATCTGTAGTTTGTCTGCTTATTTTTCCTGCAAATTTTTCAACAGCCGCCATATTATTTGTAACTTCGGTAATTTTAATGTTTATTGGCAGAATTAATTTAAAATATATTTTCTCACTTATTGGAATCGTTGTTGTAGGAACTGCATTATTTTTAATGCTCATTTATAATTATCCACAAGTAGGGCGTTTTGGAACTTGGAAAAATCGTATTGAAAACTACAGAAACGGCGAAGGCGAAGCAACCTACCAAGCCGACCAGTCAAAAATAGCAATTGCAAGCGGGAAAATTGTCGGGAAATTCCCTGGCAACAGCACACAACGTAATTTCTTACCTCACCCTTATTCCGATTTTATTTACGCTATAATTATTGAAGAATATGGATTAATTGGAGGTGTGTTTATCTTGCTGTTATACATGATTTTACTCTATCGAGGAATGCGAATTGCATCACGAAGTCCGGGTAGCTTTGCTGCCTTTTTAACCATTGGTGTTTGCTTGATTCTTGTTCTTCAGGCAGTTGCAAATATGGCGGTAGCAGTAGGGATTTTCCCTGTTACAGGGCAGCCATTGCCTTTGGTAAGTATGGGTGGAACGTCAATTTGGTTTACCAGCATTGCAATCGGCATTATGTTAAGCGTAAGTGCAGAAACTGAAGAAGATACAGAGAACAACAATACAGAAAATAATATTGCAAACGAAAACAAACCTATTGCAAGTGCAGTAAGTAATTAAAAAGACTATGAAAGTAATTATCAGCGGTGGAGGCACCGGCGGACATATTTATCCGGCAATAGCAATAGCCAATGCTTTGAAACAAAGAATCAAAGACATTGATATATTGTTTATTGGAGCTAAAGACCGAATGGAAATGGAAAAAGTTCCTGCTGCTGGTTACAATATTAAAGGTTTATGGATTAGCGGATTACAGAGAAGACTTACTATCAAAAATTTGTTATTCCCGATAAAAGTAATTTCAAGTTTGCTTCAAGCGAAAAA
>CAYTJB010000072.1:0-12405 GCA_964437995.1 uncultured Bacteroides sp.
GGAATGCTCAAAAAAGAACTTTTTTCGCCATATAACATTTTATAAAAGAAGTTTGTGTTTTCTTCTCTTTCGTTTTTCTTAATCCGTAGCATTTGTATGCTAAAACCTGGTTTTTTTGTGGTTAATTCTAAATATTGTTCGTTAGAAAAAGGTGTTTGGTCGGGTGTAATTAAATAGCCAAGTACGGCAATTAAGGTAAATAAGGCAATAATAATCAATGAACAAAGCGATAATTTATTCTTCAAAAATCGTTTCCACGCAATAGAAGAAAGCGAAGTTGATGCAATGTATTTTTTCTTTCGATAAAACATTTGTACTTTGATTGTAAGTCTGTTTTTTATGAGTACAAACCTAATAGTTTTTTTTTACAATAAACTTAAAAAAATATAAAAAAGAAGTCATATTTTTTTTAACATCTTAAACATTTGTATTTTTGCATAAAGAAAATGGTTTAAGAAACTCTTACAAAAGCGAACTGATTTAATAAATTACCTTGATATAACATAGTGTTCTTATCTCCGTTAGCTTTCCTTTTTCGCTACATTTTATTCATTTGCATTTCGCCTAAATTATTCAAAAATTTCCGTAACATAAGTAGCAGAATGTATTTTTATTTTTTGTAAAAATAACATTACTAATAATAATTGTTTATTTTTGTTTGTTGTAAAGCAATGCTTTTAATACCGATACGGTATGCCAGAAATTGAGCTACCTATCGGTAGGCAAATAACAGTTACTTTATCAACATTATATGTACTGAGCAAATAGCCAAAGCATTCTAATGAACTGTTTTCTAACAAATAATGATGTAAAATCAGGATATCATTAAATCATTATATATGTTCTAAATCCATATTTGAATGAAAAAATTTATTATTTTTCTCTGTTTTTTTTCGTTTTTACTCTCAAATAGCTACGCTGGCAACGAAAGTATAACAATTGGAGGGCGTTCAGCAGGAATGGGTGGTGCTTCCGTTACCTTATCCGACTTTTGGGCAATTAACAACAACCAAGCTGGTATAGCTGATATAAAAGCCATGAAAGTCGGTTTTTATTTTGAAAACCGTTTTATGGTAAAAGAATTGAGTTACAAAACCGCTGCCTTTGTACTTCCTACAAAATCAGGAGTTTTTGGCTTAAACTATCATCATTTTGGCTATAGTGCTTACAAAGAGCAAAAAATTGGCTTGGCTTATGCCAAATCTTTTGGCAAAAATTTTTCGGCAGGCTTACAATTAGATTACTTAGGCACTTCATTGGCTGATAATTACGGAAGCCAAAGTGCTTTTACTTTTGAATTGGGCGTAATGGCAAAACTATCTCAGAATGTAACATTGAGTGCTCATGTTTTTAATCCGATTAACGCAAAATTCAACGATTACAACAACGAAAAAATTCCATCCGTTTTCAAACTTGGCTTAAACTATTGCTTTTCTGAAAAACTTATAATTGCTATTGAATCAGAGAAAAACATCAATTTCGACCCTATATTTAAAGCAGGATTTGAATACAAACTTTTACAATTTGCTTATGTAAGAGCTGGTATTTCTAACAATCCAACTATCAATACTTTTGGGTTTGGAATAGAATATCGTCAATTTACGTTTGATTTCGCATCATCTATACATCAAACACTTGGCTATTCGCCACAATTCTCACTTATCTACAGTTTTAAATAGAAAAAATGAGAAAATCAGCTTATATATTTTCTTCTCTTTGCACGTTTATTCGGCTGAATTTGTGTGTGTTAATTTTATTTATTGCAACTACAGTTCAAGCACAACTTCCCGAAAAACCTGTTCAAACGAATGAAAATGTAGTTGAAGAAAAAATTGAAAATATTGCAGAAAACACGGATGCAGAATTAGATTACACCGAATTGGTTGAAGCGCTGAGCTATTACAAAGAAAACCCAATTAATTTAAACAGTGCCAATGCTGATGAACTCAAAAAATTATTGCTACTCAATGATATTCAGATAAATAATTTGCTCAATTATATTGCCAATACAGGTCAATTGGTTTCGGTTTACGAACTTCAATTTGTAAATGGATTTTCTACTACTCTCATTTTTAAAATATTGCCTTACATAGTGGTTGAAAAAGTGGATAAAAAATTAAGTTTTTCGATAAAAGATATTTTTAAATACGGAAGACACACTTTATTAGCACGTTATCAAGTTACGCCCGAAGAACAAACAGCATATAGTGAAATATCCGATTCATTGTTAGTTTTAAATCCAAACCAAAGGTATTTAGGCAATTCGGCAAAAATATTTACCAGATATGCCTTTAATTATAGAGATATGGTTAAATTTGGCTTTACAGCCGACAAAGACCCTGGTGAAGAGTTTTTTAAAGGTTCGCAAACAAATGGTTTTGATTTTTACTCTGCTTATGTAGCCATTAAAAATATTGGCATTGTAAAGTCGTTGGTAATTGGCGATTTTCAGGCACAATTCGGGCAAGGTCTTACGCTTTGGACAGGTTTAGGTATGGGAAAATCGTCCAATGCTATTGATGTAAAAAAGTACGCTCAAGGCATAAAACCTTATTCGTCAGCCAACGAAAGTGGCTTTATGAGAGGTGTTGGAACAACAATAGGGCTTAAAAACGTTGAAGTATCAATGTTTTATTCTTACAAAAGTTCAGATGCCAATGTTGGCGAGCAAGATTCGTTAACACAAGAAAATTTGTATATTACTTCTATTCAGGAAACTGGTTATCATAGGACGCCAAGTGAATTGGCTGATAAAAACTCGTTGAAAGAAACATTGTTTGGCTCAAATATTACATTTAAAAAAGACAATTTTAAAATAGGTGCAACTGCTTACAGAACAATATTTAATACAGCATTAGTCAAAGATGTTCAATTGTACAACCAATTTGACTTTCAAGGGAAAGAAAACACAAACTACGGTATTAACTATGCTTATTTGATGTATCCTTTTAACTTTTTCGGGGAGTTTGCCGCAAGCCAAAATGGCGGACTTGCCTATATAGGCGGATTGCAAGCCAACCTCGATTCACGTTTCTCGTTCAGTATGATTTACAGAAATTACCAAAAAGAATATCAGAACTTGAAAAGTATTGCCTTTGGCGAAAACAGTCGAAATGCCAACGAATCGGGCATTTTTATGGGTGTTGATGTGGGATTATCCCCCAAATGGACTGTTTCGGCTTATACTGATTTTTTCTCTTTTCCATGGATCAAATATCGCACCGATGCACCTTCCAAAGGCAATGAATACCTTGTAAAACTAAATTACGAACCATCGCGAAGAGTAGAAATGTATGTGCAATATCGCGAAAAAAATAAAGTTATTAATGCTTCTTTACCATTGATAATAAAATATTTAGACGATACCAAAAAGAAAAATCTGCGTTTTAATATTTCATATATTGCTTCGGACAATGTTACGTTAAAAAACAGAATAGAATTTATCAACTATCAAGTTGGCAACGATTACAACCACAATGGATTTTTGATTTACCAAGACATAACGTATAAATTAGAAAAACTTCCTATCAGATTATCAGCACGTTATGCACTTTTCGACAGCGATACTTACGAAGAGAGGCTTTATGCTTACGAAAGTGATGTTTTATACGCATTTTCCATTCCTGCATATTATTACAAAGGAAGTCGGTTTTATTTGATGGTAAAATACGATGTAAACAAAAATATTGACCTATGGCTTAGGTATGCCGTAAGCTATTATAATAATAAAAACATTATTGGTTCTGGTTTAGACGAAATACAAGGCAGTTCAAAATCGGATATTAAAGTGCAGTTAATGATAAGGTTTTAATGTTTTAACAAATAGTGATAGTTTCACTTTAAGTGAAACCATTACTAAAAAACGTAACTTTATAAAAGGGACTTCTATAATTTAATTCTTTGATATTCAAATAAATAAGTGTATATTTGCATATAAATTAATGCAAAATAATATGACATCACAAGCGTATAAAACAAAAGGCGAAAAAGGGTTTTTTGACGAACAATTTACAATTGAACGCTTGTCGGCAATTGGTAATCCTTTAGAAAAAATAAGCAATGTTATTGATTTTGAATCATTTCGAATCACATTAGAGTCGAAATTGTTAAATACAGAAAAGAAAAACAATGCTGGAGCTAAACCTTTTGACGTAGTAATGATGTTTAAAATCATGATATTACAACGCTATTATGGTCTTGGAGATACACAAGTAGAATATCAGATAATCGACAGACTAAGTTTTAAAAAGTTTTTAGGATTAGAATCAGGAGATAAAGTACCTGATGAAAAAACCGTTTGGGCATTTAGAGAAAATCTAACAAAAAGTGGAGTTATTGAATTACTATTCAGACAATTTATTAAATTTTTAGAAGATAAAAATTTGATATTCAATGAAGGGAAATTAGTTGATGCCAGTTTTACCATAGCACCACGCCAACGCAACACACGTGAAGAAAACGAAAAGATTAAAAAAGGCGAAGGCAATGATTTGTGGAATGACCAACCCAATAAAAAAAAAGCACAAAGATATAGATGCACGCTGGACAAAGAAAAATGGCGAGAAATATTACGGATATAAAAATCATGCAAAGGTAGATTCCAAAAGTAAATTCATCGACACTTATTTAGTTACCGATGCCTCAGTGCATGACTCTCAAGCTTTAGATGATTTGTTAGACAAAAGCGACAAAGGACAACCATTATATGCAGACAGTGCTTATACAGGAGAAAAACAGAAGAAAGTAATAAGAAAGTATCAACTTAAAAATAAAGTCCACGAAAAAGGATATAGAGGTAAACCATTAACTGATAAGCAAAAGGCTAAAAACAAGATAAAATCAAAAACAAGAGTAAGAGTGGAACACGTTTTTGGCTTTATGGAGCAAAGTATGAATGGATTGGCTTTAAAGTCTGTTGGAATTGTTAGAGCGACTAGCATAATCGGTCTGATAAATCTCACTTACAATCTCTTTAGATTTGAACAAGTTCAAAGATTAAATTTGTTAAATGTATAATATATTGTTAGTTAGTTAGTTAGTTAGTTAGTTGCGAAAAATATGAAAATAATTTGATTTTTCTGAACATAAATTGAAAAATAGTATTAATATTGTACTGCTTTTTTAGCACAAATTCAAATGGGTTCTAATTTGTGTCTGAAAAAAGTTAAAAAATGAATTTTTAGAACCCACCTAAACTAAAATATAATTTATTGTGTCATAATTTGTATTTTTGCATTATGAAATAAATATTTTTTCCATTTTTAAAATATATTGCATCTAATATAAAAAAATGGGAAAAAGTAAAAAAATCTTTAAAACGCTAAATGTATGAAACGAATAACAATAGTTATTTTTGTAGGATTCCTATCCTCTTTGATTTTTAGTAACAGCTTATTTTCTCAGATAAGTAACTATAAACCATTTCCGTTACTTCAGGCAAGTTGGATTGTAACTGAAACGGGGCCATTTATAACTGGACAGCAGACAAATTCATGGTCTCAATATGAGGCTAATGGAGATACCATTATTGGTAGTTATACTTATAAAAAAGTATATGGGGCTTATGCTACAAACGTCCCAATATTTGGACCTAAATCATTTAGTTTTGGCTATAGAAATGACATCCCCAATAAAAAGGTGCATATTTTAACTAAAATAAACGGACAATACAAAGATACATTATGGTATGATTTTAATTTAACTATAGGCGACACACTTAAAGAAACATATTCATCAGGTAATTTTTATTCTCCTCTTCCTCATAACCCCATGTATTACGACAGAAGAATTGTAAAATCAATTGACAGTGTTTTGATATGCAATGAGTATTATAAAAGATTTAATTTTAATTGTGGAGCAGGTGGTTTTCAAAACTTAGGTTTAGTGGAAGGTTTTGGTTTTGAAGATAACTTTAAACAGATTGGTTCAGTAGAGTGCCCTTTTGAACCGATGTACTTATATGACACAAAATTCTCTTGTTCTCTGTCGATTAATGAAATGGAAACTTCAAAAAAGCAGCTAAAAGTATTACCAAACCCTGTATTGAATAATTTGCAGATAAACTTACCAGAACAAAACTTTGTTTTTCCTTATCAATATTCAATAATTGATTGTTTAGGAAAAACCATAATTAAAGGAACATCCACCGACAATAAAAGTATAGATGTTTCTAAAATAAAAAATGGATTGTATTTTTTAATGGTGGAGGATAATCAAAAAAATCTATTTCAAAGCAAATTTTTGAAACAGTAGAAGCTTTCATTCAACCAATAAAAAACGCTCAATCTTTAATATTTGATTGAGCGTTTTTTTATTTATTATATAATCAATTTTTTATAAAATATTAAGAACATCAAAGCACTATCAATCAATAAAAAATACTACTTTTGTCAGCTAATTATTAAAACCCTAAGATAAGCCTGTCATTTTGTCAGACTTTTACTTATGGCAATATTTTTGATAAGTCAAGATATCAATAATCATGAAATTTAATGTTTAAAATATTTAAAGATATGTCCGACAAAGATAAGGAACAAAAAGAACACGAGGTTTCGGAAGGGAAAAGACAAGAAGCAAACGCCGATAAAGAAAATAAAAAGAAAAAAAGCGACCCTAAAAAAACAGAGAAAGAAAAATTTGAAGACACCATCAATGATTTAGGCTCGAAATTGGCTGAAAGCAACGATAAATACCTACGTTTGTACTCTGAATTTGACAATTATCGCAAACGTACAGCCAAAGAACGTATTGAACTTAGCAAAACTGCTTCTGAGGATATGATAGTAAATTTATTGCCCGTACTCGATGATTTTGAAAGAGCTTTAAAAGCCATTGAGTCTAATGAGCAAACCAACGCTTTGCGCGAAGGTGTTGAGTTGATTTATAGCAAGCTACAAAATATTTTAGTTCAAAAAGGATTAAAACCTATGGAAAGTGTTGGTAATACTTTTGATGCTGACTTGCATGATGCCATTGCTCAAATGCCCGCACAAGAAGAAGAAAACAAAGGAAAAGTATTTGATGAAGTTCAAAAAGGATATTATTTATACGACAAAGTAATACGCCATGCCAAAGTGGTGGTTGCTAATTAGTTATTAAGTTAATGTGAATTAGTTATTAAAAAAAAGAAACAGGCGTTTCAGCTAATAACTTAATAACACATTAACTTAATAACCAAAACTAAACTACGGTTATAAAATCTTGATTACCAATAAAAATCAAAATTTTTGAAACCCTTAAAAAGAAGTTAATAATAATGGCAAAAAGAGATTATTACGAAGTATTGGGCGTTTCAAAAAACGCTTCCGAAGCAGAATTAAAAAAGGCGTATCGCCAAAAAGCTATACAATATCACCCTGATAAAAATCCGGGTGATAAACATGCCGAAGAAAATTTTAAAGAAGCAGCCGAAGCCTACGAAGTGCTTAGTCATACAGAAAAACGTGCTCGCTACGACCAATACGGACATGCAGGTATGGGTAATAACGCTGGTTTTGGCGGTGGTGGCGGAATGAATATGGACGATATATTCAGTCATTTTGGCGATATTTTTGAAGGTGCTTTTGGTGGTGGATTCAGTGGATTTGGTGGCAGTCGTTCGCGTGGACGTAGAGTTAATAGAGGTTCTAACCTAAGAGTAAAGGTAAAATTAACTTTAGAAGAAATTGCCAAAGGAGTTGAAAAGAAAATAAAAGTTAATAAATACATTGATTGTAAGGCATGTAAAGGAACCGGAGCCAAAGATGGTTCTGGTTATACAACTTGTTCTACTTGTCGTGGTAGCGGACAAGTTACACGTGTTACCAATACTATTTTAGGGCAAATGCAAACCGCTTCCACTTGTCCAAGTTGTGGTGGCGAAGGGCAAATCATCACACATAAATGTCCCGAATGTGCTGGAAACGGAATTGTACAAGGCGAAGAAGTAATTACATTAAATATTCCGGCAGGCGTACAAGATGGAATGCAGCTATCAGTAAGTGGTAGAGGAAATGCTGCTGCTCGGGGTGGTGTAAATGGCGATTTAATTGTGTTAGTTGAAGAAATTGAGCACCCACAGCTCAAACGCGATGGACGTAATTTGCTGTATGACCACTACATTAGTTTTCCTGAAGTTGCATTGGGTACAAGTGTAGAAATACCAACCATAGAAGGAAAAGTAAAAATTAAAATAGATGCAGGAACACAAGCCGGCAAAGTTTTACGATTAAAAGGGAAAGGCTTACCTGATATCAACTCATACGGAAGAGGCGATTTGCTTATCAATATTAACGTGTGGACACCGAAACATTTAAGTAAAGAAGAAAAAGCAATCATGGAAAAATTAGCCGTATCTCCTAATTTTAAACCAGATCCAGATATAAAAGACAAAGGTTTCTTTGAGCGAATGCGAGAGTATTTTCAATAAAAACTTCTCGCAGATTTACGCAGAAAAATTCAATAAGTTTACTTTATGAACTTTTAAACTTTACAAACTTTATAAACTGAGCTCATGTATTTATTTTCAGCCCATAATATTACCAAAAACTATGCAGCCCATACTGCATTGAAAAATGTAAGCATTGATGTTCCTGAGCAAACTATTTTCGGACTTTTAGGTCCTAATGGAGCAGGGAAAACTTCATTAATCCGCATTATCAATCAAATAACTGCTCCTGACGAAGGCGAGTTGTTTTTTGCAGGCGAGAAACTACGCCCTCAGCACATTTCATTAATTGGATATTTGCCCGAAGAACGCGGATTGTATAAAAAAATGAAAGTGGGCGAGCAAGCCTTGTATCTTGCTCAATTAAAAGGTGTTTCAAAAACGGAAGCCTTAAAAAAGCTAAAATATTGGTTCGAAAAGTTTGATATTCTCGATTGGTGGAATAAAAAAGTAGAAGAACTCTCGAAAGGAATGCAACAAAAGGTATAATTTATAGTAACTATTCTACATGAACCAGAATTATTGATATTTGATGAACCTTTCAGTGGCTTTGACCCGATTAATGTGAATTTATTGAAAGAAGAAATTCTTAACCTGAGGAATAACGGAGCAACCATCATTTTTTCTACACATAATATGTCGTCGGTAGAAGAACTGTGCGATAATATCGCACTTATCAATAAATCTGAAAAAATTTTAGACGGCAAAGTACACGAAATCAAAAATACATACAAAGCCAATATTTTTGAAATAGGATATCATGGACATTCTGCTGATTTTAAAAGTTTTATACCACAATCTTTTCAAATACTCAGTGATATACAACAAAATGGTATTTCGAAAGCTCAAATTAAAATATCGGCTTCAGCTACTCCCAACGATTTGATACAAAGCATTATTCCTCATTTAGAAATGGTTTCATTCAACGAAATTCTGCCAACGATGAATGATATTTTTATCCGGAAAGTGAACGAACAAAAAGCGATAACTCTTTAAATTCTACGAAATGAAGAAAATACGTCTCATTATCCAACGCGAATATTTAAGCAGGGTTAAAAAGAAATCTTTTATCATCATGACCATTTTAGGGCCTGTTTTAATGGCTTCTATATGGATAGTTCCATTTTTCTTGGCAACGATGAGCGATGAAAAAAAGGTAATTTCTGTAGTTGACGAAACCGGCATTTTTGTTGATAAATTGGAATCAACCGACAAAGTTTTTTTTGTATATGAAACTGATTTAGAAAAAGCAAAAGAAGACCTCACAAAAGAAAAATATTCGGCTGTTTTATATGTTTACAAACCTTCCAATTCTATTCCCGACCAAGCATTTATGTATTATTCCGATAAGTCGCCGGGCATTGTTACCCAAAGTTATATTTCCAATGCCATGCAAACGATACTCAAAAACAATCTTTTAATAAATGCACACAATATTTCAAAGGAAGATTATGATTTAATAAATCGCACCAAT
Source organism: uncultured Bacteroides sp. (assembly GCA_964437995.1). GTDB lineage: Bacteria > Bacteroidota > Bacteroidia > Bacteroidales > JACABE01 > JACABE01. The sequence goes on from CAYTJB010000072.1 coordinate 9,900, forward strand.
ATAAAGCTTAATGCTGAGGATATTAGAACAGGAGAGAAAAGTTATACCGAAATAAAAACAGCATTAGGTATATTTTCAGGTATTTTGATTTATTTCTTTATTTTTATGTTTGGAGCTCAGGTAATGCGTGGTGTTATTGAAGAAAAAACAAGCCGAATTGTAGAGGTTATTGTTTCGTCAGTAAAACCATTTCAGTTAATGATGGGAAAGATTGTAGGAGTAGCATTGGTAGGGTTAACACAATTTGCACTATGGATTTTACTCACTCTTTCTATTATTACAGCTTTGCAAGTTAGTATGCCAGATGTTTTTAAGTCGCCCAAAACAGAACAAGCCTTTGATACCGGACAAAAAATACCTTCAGCCGACCAAATTCAATTACAAAAACTACAAAATCAAGAAGTAAGAGAAATGATAACAGGCTTATTTTCTATTAATTATGGCATAATGATTTGTTTATTTCTATTTTACTTTTTAGCAGGATACTTATTATATGCAAGTTTGTTTGCATCAATTGGAGCTGCTGTTGATAGTGAGGCTGATACGCAGCAGTTTATGATGCCAATAACCATACCTTTGCTATTTGCAATTATTATGTCGAATTTTGTGATAAATAACCCCGACGGACCAGTAGCTTTTTGGTTGTCAATAATTCCGCTTACTTCACCTATTATTATGATGGTGCGTATTCCATTTGGTGTGCCCATTTGGCAGTTGGCTTTATCAATGGGTTTACTCACATTAGGATTTATTGCAACTACTTGGTTGGCAGGCAAAATATACCGTACCGGTATTTTGATGTATGGCAAAAAAGTAAGTTATAGGGAGTTGTGGAAGTGGCTCCGTTATTAATTACGATTTAAAAATTACAAATGAAAGAGAATGTAATTCAAGAAAAAAGCTTTGCTTTTAGAATAATAAATGCTTACAAATATTTAATAAATGAAAAACAAGAATTTATTTTGTCTAAACAAATGCTAAGAAACTGAATTTCAATTGGTGCAAATGTTGAAGAAGCTATTGGAGGTCAGTCAAAAGCAGATTTTATTTCAAACTTTCAATAGTATATAAAGAAGCAAGAGAAACAGTTTATTGGATAAGGCTTTTAGCTATTGCAGAATATTTAAACAAAGGAATGTCGGATAGTTTATTGACTGATGCAGAAGAAATTCTCAAGATTATTGGTAAAATCCAAATCTCAAGCAAAAATTGTAATTCGTAATTAAACATACAACTATGTCAAAAATATTAATAATTGATGATGAAAAAAGTATTCGCAACACACTTCGCGAAATACTTGAATACGAAAAGTATAGTGTTGACGATGCTTCTGATGGTGCAACAGCCTTAGAATTAGTTAAAAATAATAAATACGATATTATTCTTTGTGACATTAAAATGCCACAAATGGATGGGATTGAGGTGCTTGAAAAACTATTACCTATTACCGAAGCCCCAATTGTAATGATTTCGGGACATGGCACCATTGAAACTGCCGTAGAAGCTATAAAAAAAGGAGCTTACGATTATATTTCAAAACCTCTCGACCTTAACAGACTTCTAATTACTGTTCGTAATGGACTTGATAAATCAACATTGGTTACCGAAACAAAGGTATTGAAACGTCAGGTTTCAAAAACTTATGAAATGATAGGCGAATCGCCGGCTATTAACAATGTTAAAACCATTATCGAAAGAGTTGCACCAACCGATGCTCGGGTTTTAATTACCGGTGGTAATGGAACTGGTAAAGAGTTGGTTGCTCGTTGGTTGCACGAAAAAAGTAAACGTGCCAATGCTCCTTTTATTGAAGTTAATTGTGCAGCTATTCCTTCCGAATTAATTGAGAGTCAATTGTTCGGGCATGAAAAGGGCAGTTTTACGTCTGCCATCAAACAACGCAAAGGCGATTTTGAACAAGCTGATGGTGGTACTTTGTTTTTAGACGAAATTGGCGATATGAGCCTATCTGCTCAAGCAAAGGTTTTGCGGGCTTTGCAAGAGCATAAAATTACTCGCATCGGTGGCGAAAAAGAAATAAATGTGGATGTACGTGTAATTGCTGCTACCAATAAGGATTTGAAAGAAGAAATTGCTAAAAACAATTTCCGTGAAGATTTATACCACCGTCTAAGTGTAATTCTTATTGAAGTTCCATCTTTAAATAGTCGAATTGAAGATATTCCGCTACTTGCCAATTATTTTATTGCTGAATTCTGCCAGCAACAAGGTAAGTCGCTCATGCAATTTGAAACTGCTGCCATAGAAGAGTTACAAAAAATAGAATGGACGGGCAATATCCGTGAACTACGCAATGTGGTAGAACGCCTAAACATCCTTTGTGATAATGTGATTACGGCGGAAGATGTTAAAAAGTATGCGGTAAGATAGTTACAGAAAAAGGAATTACAAAATGATTTATAATGCCTTTTTAAAGTATCCATAATATTAAACTCATTCTTTCCTCTTACTCATTATTTCAAATTTAATACTCAAAGCTTCGCCT
>CAYTJB010000073.1:0-9996 GCA_964437995.1 uncultured Bacteroides sp.
TTAGTTCATACTTAATTGGCAAAAGTAAAATAGAAGATATTATTCAAAAATCATCTATCGATAATCTTGACATTATAATGGCTGGGCCTATTCCACCCAACCCAACAGAATTAATTGCTTCTGAAAAAACGGATGAGCTATTTGATAAATTAAAAGAAATTTACGACTATATTGTTATTGATACTCCTCCTGTTGGATTAATTACCGATGCTTTTTTATTAATGAAATATACTGATGCCAATGTTTACGTTTGTCGTCAAAATTATACAAATAAAAAAGTTTTTAGTTCAATTATTACAGATATTGAGAAAAGAAATGTTGGAAAATTCAACATTCTTATCAACGATGTTCGCCTCGATCGTGATTCTACTGGCTACGGTTATGGCTCTGGCTACGGCTATGGCTACGGTTATGGCTCTGGTTATGGTTATGGTTACGGCTACGGCTATTATTCTGATGATAATGCTAAAATCAAAAAGGAATCATTTCTTAGCAAACTAAAAAAGTTTTAAAACTTTATATAACTAAGAAAAAGTCTTATACTTCATTATGAAGTATAAGACTTTTTTATTACAATAAAAATGCAAATAAAGCACTATACTATACCTATTTTTATTCCCGAAATGGCTTGTCCGTTTAGGTGTATTTATTGCGACCAACATAAGATATCAGGTACCAAAAGCATTCCTACACCTTATGATATTAAAAATATTATTGAAAAGCATCTTTCTACAATTTCAAAGGATAATTCCGATGTAGAAATTGGTTTTTTTGGTGGTAGCTTTACTGGAATCCCCACTCATCAACAAGAAATATATTTAGAAATAGCTCAACCTTATATCAAGCAAGGGTTTGTTAAATCAATCCGTTTATCAACACGTCCCGATTATATTACGGATGATATTTTAAATTTGTTAGAAAAAAACAATGTAAAAACCATTGAGTTAGGAGCACAATCACTAGACGATGAAGTGCTTCTGTTATCAAAAAGAGGTCATACAGAAGTTGATGTTAAAAGGGCTTCTCAGTTAATTATATCTCACGGGTTTAAGTTAGGTTTGCAGATGATGATTGGTTTGCCCGGCGATACACTCGAAAAAACCATTGCCACAGCAAATAAAATTGTAGAACTTAGGGCTGATAATACACGGATTTATCCTACCATTGTTATTAAAGATACCTATCTTGAAGAACTATATAATAAAGGCGAATACAATGCCTTAACCATTGAAGAAGCCATTATTGCAATAAAAAATATCATTCCTATTTTTGAAAAAGCCAATGTTAACATTATCAGAATTGGCTTGCATCCTTCGGAAGATTTGCGAGGAAGTGCTTTTGTTGCCGGTCCTTACCATTCTTCGTTGAGAGAATTGGTTGAAACCAAACTTTGGGAAGACACGTTAAAAGTCTATGCTCAAAATACAGAAAATCATCAAAATATAAATGTATTTGTAGCACCAAAAATGTATAATTTTGCCATAGGTTATCATGCTGTAAATAAAAAAATACTTGAAAAAAATTATCTAAAAGTAAAATTTTTAATTGATTACAATTTAGAAAAAAGAGATTTTTATGTACATACTTATTGACCATCGAATTCCAAGCGAAGCAAAAGCAAATTTGGCTATGTATGGTCAACTTATCGAATTGAAAACCAAAGGAATTACTTATGATGCAATTTCTTTGCATCCCGATATTTTTTGCTGTCAAACGCCTGATAACTTAATAATTGCACCAAATATTCCTTCATACATTATTAAAACTTTTCAAGAAAAAGAAGTTAAATATATTTTTGGTAAGGAATCCGTAGGAATGCAATATCCTCAAACTTCGCATTATAACGCAGTAGTTACTGAAAATTTTTTAATTCACAATACAAAAAACACTGACGAAAAAATCTTAAAATCTTGTTCCTCAAAAAAAATACTTTCAGTAAATCAGGGATATACTCGTTGTAATTTAATTGCTTTAAACGAAAATAATTTTATCACTTCCGATAAAGGAATTTATAATCAATTCCAATCTTGCAAAGATTTTAAAACTTTATATGTAAATCCTGATAAAATATTATTGCCTGATGTAAATAACGGATTTTTTGGTGGTTGCTGTGGAATTTACAAAAATAAATTGTTTATTATTGGCAATTTAGATTATTTAGCAGAAGGTTTAGCTGTTAAAGAATTGGCAACATCATCAAGTGTAAAGATTATAGAGCTTTATAATGGACAGCTTTTTGATGGAGGAAGTATTTTGTTTATTGAACCTTAAATTCCTAGGCAATTAGTTAATCTATTGATAGTCACGGGGTGACTTTAAAACTATTAAACGTAAGAAATAATTGATAATCAATTAGTCACCCCGTGACTTGCGGATTTTAGGAAATGCTAAATTTTATCCAAAATGTCTTAATTCTTTACGCTTTGTTTTTATTATTTCGTAATTTTACAACTTTAAATCGTTTTAAAAAATTTACTATGAAAAAAATACATTTATTATTTTTGAATTGTTTTCTTTTCTTTTCAATCATCTCTGTTTCAGCTCAGAACACTATTTCAATCACAGATAAAGTTGAAAAAATATTTGATAAAAAAACTGAAATTCAATTTAAGTTTACGATTACTTCCAAAACAGAAATAAGTAAACTTACCAAAATTATTTCTATCGACAATGTTAAAGGAAATGAAGTATTTGCATACTCAAACAAAAAAGAATTTGCTAATTTTTTGCAATTAAATTACGATTATCAAATTATAAATACCGAAGATAATTGTACTGATATAAAAATGTTAGACAATATAAATTCCAAAGATATTCAAGCTTGGGATTTTTACCCGACTTACAATGCTTACGACAGCCTGATGACACGATTTCAAATAAATTATCCAAACTTATGCAGAACTTTTAGTATCAAAACGTTGACAAGTGGACGAAAATTATTTTTTGTAAAAATTTCCGACAATCCAGATTCAACAGAAAATGAACCAAAATTTCTTTATACTTCATCTATGCATGGCGACGAATTAACAGGTTATGTACTTATGCTTCGTTTAATTGATTATTTATTAAGCAATTATGGAACCAATGCACGAGTTACCAATATAATTAATAATATGGAAATTTGGATAAACCCATTAGCCAACCCTGATGGAGCTTATGCAGGCGGAAACAATACCGTAGCTGGTGCAACTCGTAATAATGGCAATAATGTTAATTTAAATAGAAATTATCCCGATCCACAAGATGGCAATCATCCTGATGGAGAAGCATGGCAACAAGAAACTATGGCTTTTATGGCATTGGCTGATAGTATTCAATTTACGATGGCTGCAAATTTTCATGGTGGTATTGAATTGGCTAATTATCCATGGGATACTTGGGCTCAATTGCATGCAGATAATAACTGGTGGAATTATGTGAGTAGAGAATATGCTGATACCGCTCAAATAAATAGTCCATCAGGCTATTTTGATGATGAATCAAATGGCGTTACAAATGGCTATGCTTGGTATGAACTTAATGGTGGAAGGCAAGATTATATGAATTATTTTCATCATTGCCGTGAAGTTACCATGGAAATAAGCACTACCAAAAAGCCTTCAGTATCCACACTACCTAATTATTGGAATTATAATTATCGTTCGTTGCTTAACTATATGGAACAATGCTTATATGGCATTAAAGGTATTGTAACCGATAGTATTACAGGACTTCCATTGAAAGCAAAGGTATTTATTCAAGGACATGATATAGATAGTTCTCATGTTTATTCTATGTTGCCTATAGGTAATTACTTTCGTCCAATTTATGGAGGAAATTATAATGTAACTTATTCTGCTTCGGGTTATTATTCTAAAACAGTAAATGTAACAGTAATCAACAAGGCTTTTGCTATAAAAGATATTCAATTGGTTTCAACTACAGTAGCTATACAAAATATAGAAAGTGAAAATATATTTTCGCTATTCCCAAATCCTGCACAAAATGCAGTTAACATAAGTGTTAATAATCACTTTATTAAAAATGCAAGCTTGGTAATTACTGATTTGCAAGGAAAGACCTTGTATAAAAACATTGTTTCGCCTAATACAGAAATGCTTACCATAAACCTTGATAAGTTTTCCAAAGGAATTTATTTTGTAAAATTAATGAATAATAGTGAAATTTATTCTGTTAAAAAGCTTATAGTTGATTAAGTTAGACTGATATAGTCTCTAATTTACTTTATTACACCTTTCTTTCTTGAAATAGAATACGCAGCAAAATATCCAACTGCACCATTGCTAATATTTCCTTTTACATTGGCGGGCGGACCACTAAAAAGTGGAGTAGAAGGTCGTACCGTGTTTTTAAGTTCAAACATAAATTGATAAAACTCTTTGGTTATTCTCCATATTTCCAAGCCAATTGTATCTCCAACATAAGCCATTTCATCAGGTTTTCGGTCTCTCAAATAGCCAACAGCTATTCCATTGGTATAATTTCCATTATATAATCTATCATCAACTACCAATGGCTCTGTGATAGTATCGGTTATTAATTTATTGTTTTTGTAAATATTAAAAAGATAGTAATCTTCGGTAGGAGGATCAAATACATAAACCTTAACCTCCCATGCGTCAAAGTGTGTATTGTACTTCATTGCAATCGAATCAATTGTATTAACAGAATAAATCGTGGAATTAGCTGAATATTCCTCTTTAACTCCATTGTTATCAATATCCACATTTTTAATAAATAGTTGATAGCTTTTCCCAATTACGCCATAAGTATTTGCAGGCGTTTCGTAAATACCAGGGTGTATAGCATTTTCTGTTAATACAATTGTATTAACACCATCGCTAATAGTTACAATAGCTCCTCTTACAGGAGGTGCAGGGTTGTTATAAAAATAACTGGAAGTCTTAGTAAGTCGTACTTGATGAATGGTAGTATCGGTAGAAAACCTACCTTCTACAACCAATCTTGTATAAGAATCTTCTAACTCAATATCCATTTTTTCGGTACAGCTATAAAGTATAGCTATAATACCTAACATAATTATATATTTGATTTTATTCATGATTTTAAAATTTAAAATTGTAGGTAATTGCAGGAATAAAGCTAAAAAGATATGTTTTTTCGGCATAAGTAACTTCCGGATTTTCTTTATCTTGTCTAAAATTGATAGCCCAAGCATTTTTTCGTCCGTAAGCATTGTAAAGTGAAAAAACCCATTCAGAATTCCATTTACGATTAGGTTTTTGTTTACCTTTAAGTGTTAACGATAAATCTAAACGATGATAATCGGGCATGCGATAGGCATTTCTATCAGAATAAATTGGGACGATTTTACCTCCAATTTCGGCTCTACCCGTAGGAAAAGTAACTGGCGAACCTGTATAATAAACCCAATTGGCAGAAAATGTGGTTCTTTTACTAATTTCATAGTTAAAAACAACCGCTATGTTGTGTGGTTTATCATAATAAGCTAAATAGGTATTTCCATTATTAATATCAGGGAAATCTCTATCTGTTCTTGAAAAGGTATAACTAATCCATCCATTAATTCTTCCTTCAGGAATTTTAACCAACACTTCCAATCCTCTTGAGGTAGCATTGCCAAAACGAAGCTCGCCTTCCAATTTTTGATTTAATAATAAATTTGCATGATCTTTAAAATCAATAGAATTATTCATTTTTTTATAATACACTTCTACGGATGTTTCCAAATAATTTCCTAAGAAATTTCTGAAATAGCCTACTGCAACTTGGTCGCAAAGCTGAGGTTTTACATTAGGACTTGCAGGAAACCAAACATCTAAAGGTGTACCCGAAGTAGAATTTTGAGCCAATTGAATGTATTGGAATGTTCTTGAATAATTTGCTTTTATTGAAGATTCGTCATTAAGGTTATAACTAATTCCGAAACGAGGCTCAAGACCAGTAAAAGTTTTGTAAAAATCGCCTGATTTATAAATGGTTGAATCAATAGATTCAAAATTATCGTTGTAATTATAAATAGTAGCTGCACCTATGTTTTGAAACATTGAAAATCTCAACCCATATTTCACAGTAATTTTATTGTTAATTTTCTGATCGTTGCCTAAATATAAACCATTTTCCAACGCATAAGAAGAAGGAACGACAAATTCATTGAAAAAACTTTGTGATCCTGTTCCTTTTGCGCTTCCTGGTTCAAAAATATGGTAAATACTACTTATACCAAATTTAACAGTGTTGTTTGGATTTGCATACAAAGTAAAATCACTTTTAAACCCATAATCACGCATTTTCGAGTTCCAATCAAAAGAATTGGCTTCGCCTTCGGGTGTTCCTAAATAATAATCGTATTTGCTGTAAACAAACATAAAGTTTGAAAATAGCTTTTTTGAAAATAAATGATTCCATCTTAATGTAAAAGTCTGATTTCCTGATGTTAATTTTGAAAAACTGTTATTAAAAACATCTCTTCCAAAATAACCAGAAAGGAAAATACGATTGTTTTCGTTGATTTGATGTGCAATTTTGGCATTAAAATCATAAAAGTACAACACATTATCTCTAACTTTTTCGTCAGCCATTAATGGTAAAAATAAATCAAAATAAGTTCTTCGTCCTGATAAAATAAAAGATGTTTTGTCTTTTAATAAAGGACCTTCGATTGTTAACCTGCTTGAAATAGTTCCAATTCCTCCCGTTGCCGAAAATTTCTTTTGGTTACCATCATTCATTCTAACATCTAAAACAGAAGATAGTCTTCCTCCGTAATTCATCGGAATATCGCCTTTGTATATTTTTACATCTTTAATGGCATCATTATTAAATACCGAAAAGAAACCCAATAAATGAGATGCATTGTAAACAGTGGCTTCGTCCAACAGAATAAGATTTTGATCGGGGCTACCACCTCTAACACTAAAGCCAGAAGAGCCTTCGCTTGTGGTTTGTATGCCAGGCAATAATTGCAAGGCTTTTATTACATCTACTTCCCCCATAAAAGCAGGAATTTTGCGAATTGTCTTAGCATCCATGCGTACAACGCTCATTTCATTTTTCGTAACGTTTTCATTATTACGTTTATCAGTGATTACAACTTCATTAAGATCTTTACTTTTAGGTTGTAATTCAACATTTATAGTTGTGTTTTCTTTTAGCTCAATTTTTTTCTCAAAATTTTCATATCCAACATAAGAATATACCAACGTATAGTTTCCTGTAGGAACGCTTAATGAATAAAACCCATACATATTACTTACTACTCCCAACTTTAACTCTCTAATATATATTGTTGCTCCAAGAAGTTGTTCTCCTGTTTTTGCATCATTTATATTGCCGCTTATAATCAACTTTTTATCAGCATTATTTATCGGGTTTATACCTTTTGAGAAAAAGGGGTAAACAAATAGCAATAAGCCAAATATTATTATTTTTAAAACTTTCATATTTAATTTTTAAAACAGTTATTGAATCTCTCTTTTGTCATCCCGACTTTTTTGTCATGCTGAACAAAGTGAAGCATCTCATTAAATATAAATAAATTTATTTACTGAGATTCCTCGCTATCACTACTAATGACAAAACAAACGATACAGCATAATAAAGTATATTTTATAGTTTTCTTGCAAGCTATTTATCTTCCAAATCCTCCAAACAAGAAGCTAATAGAAGCTTGCGGACTATTAAAATCTGATGATTTATAAAAACTTACAACTTCTCCATTAGCATTAGTATAAGTTTTATCAACACCACTTACAAAACGATAACCAGCCCCAATATTTACCTTAAACCAGCGATTTATATTCATTTCCATTTCTATTTGCGGTGTAAGTACAAAAACTTGATCTAAACCAACTCTGGTATGTGAATCCTCATCAAAATCAGCATCAACTAAACCAATAACACCCCAGCCAATTTTAGTGCTCACGCCCCAATGTAAAGCATCTTTTCTTTTGTGAATATAGCCTACCCAAAACCCACCATGTCCAAAAACAGTGCGCATCGTTGGATAGTTAACAACCTCTCCATTAGATTGTTTTATTTTTAAATCCGCTACATTATGTTGAGTAGCCAACCCCATGCCATAAGCACCAAAATAAAATGTTTGATTAATTAAAACACCACCACCACCACCGGTAGAAACGGCAAAGTTGCTTCCTTTTGATGAAAACTCAACAATAGGTGCCCCAAAACCTGTTATAGAAGTTTTTACATTATTGCCAAACAAGTACTGTGTTGGTTTTTCATCTTGTGCTTTTAATAAGAATGCACTCAATACAATTACAATTGTTAAAAATACTTTTTTCATTTTTTTAAAATTTAGTTATTAAACAACTTTTCTACATAACAATTATTGTGCAAAAGTAAATTAGGTTATTGGATTAATGAAAATATTTTCGATGAATGCCACAAAAAAAGGACTGAAAACAGAAATTTTGTTGCTAATCCATTTTTTTATTATACATTTTTAACAAAAAATCAAATACCTCTATTTCATTAATTTTGATTAACTTTGCCACTCAAAATTTTGATATGAAGTTGGTTTTAGACTTTGGAAATACATTACAAAAAATTGCAATTTTTGAAGAAAATCAAATGTTGGAAGTGCTTGCTTATAAGAAAGTTACATTAAAAAAATTGCAGCAAATTATTGTAAATTATCCAATTAAGTCAGCAATAATATCTTCTGTGGTTGATTATTCATCAGCAATTAAGACCTTTCTTCAAAATAATTTTAATTTTATTGAATTTAACGAAACCACAGCAATACCAGTAATAAATAAGTATGCAACACCATTATCATTGGGCAAAGACAGATTGGCTGCTGCCATTGCAGGAAATCATTTTTTTCCTAAACAAAATGTATTGGTAATTAATGCAGGAACTTGCATAACCTACGATTTTATCAACGAAAAAGGCGAATACTTAGGTGGGGCAATTTCGCCAGGTATTTCAATAAGATTTAAAGCTTTACATACTTTTACCGAAAAACTACCGTTAGTAGAAAAAAAATCTAAAGCATCAATTATTGGTAATACTACAGAAAAATCAATTTTATCGGGAGTAATTAATGGCGTTTTTCACGAAGTTAAAAGTATAACATCAAAATATACAGATGATTATAAAAATTTAAAAATAATTTTAAGCGGAGGTGATATGAAATATTTTGATAAAATATTAAAAAATAGCATCTTTGCAGTTTCAAATATTGTATTAATTGGACTAAACATAATACTCGATTTTAATGCTAAAAATTAACAAAAAAATAATACCAACCCTTATTGTGGTTTTTATTATAACAATCTTGAGTTCAAATGCTCAAAACAGAATTCATTCACCTTATTCACGCTTTGGATTAGGCGAATTACAACCCTATAACAATAGCCGATATGCTGCTATGGGTGGTTTAGGCTATGCAGTAAGAAATTCTACCTCTGTAAATGTGCTAAATCCAGCATCATACACCAGTTTCGATTCTTTGTCGTTTATTTTTGAAGGCGGATTGGTAAGTAATTTTACTACACTCGAAACAAGTACTTTAAGTCAAAAATCTAATTATACTTCATTGGCTTATATTACTTTTGGCTTCCCTATTAATAACTGGTGGAAAGGAAGTTTTGGTTTAATGCCCTATAGTAGTGTAGGTTATAATGTTTCCGAAACTCAAACAGATAGTCATTTTGGTAGCGTTAAATATGTTTCCGAAGGGCAAGGTGGTATTAATCAGTTTTTTATCGGGCAAGGTTTTAAAATTAATGAAAATTTATCGTTAGGCTTAAATGTTTCATACTTATTTGGGTTTATTGACAACACTCAAAAAGTTTATTTCCCCGATTCTCTTTATACTTTTGATGTTAAAGAAGTAAATTCAAAAAATATTGGAATTTTTAATTTCAACTTTGGGTTGCAATACACCAGAAAAATTGGGAACGGGTTAACGTTGGGAACAGGTATTGTATATAGCAATCCAATGAATGCCAAAACTACCGAAGATAAATTGGTTTATAGTTTTTCGGA
>CAYTJB010000073.1:10006-12333 GCA_964437995.1 uncultured Bacteroides sp.
TCGGAAAGCACATCAGGCATTGAATATGTACACGATACATCCACCAATTTGACCCAAAATGATATAACAGGCAATATTCACATTCCAATGAATTTTGGAATTGGGTTTACTTTAGAAAAAGCAAATAAATGGCTTATTGGAACAGATTTTAATTGGCAAAATTGGTCATATTATAAATACAACGATGTAAAAGACCCATCCTTAACCAATAGTATGAGAATATCCATTGGAGGCGAAATTAAACCTGACCATTATTCGCCAAAATACTTTAAAAGAGTAACTTATAGAGCCGGATTCAAATACTCTACTACAAATTTAAAAATTGACAATACTCAAATAGATGAATTTGGCGTAAGTTTTGGTTTAGGATTGCCATTCAGAAAAAGCAAATCAACCCTTAACGTAGGAGTTGAATACGGTAAAAGAGGCAGTATTAGCAATGATTTGATAAAAGAAAACTTTACAAAAATTACAATTGGTTTCTCAGCTTACGACTTTTGGTTCTTTAAAAGAAAATTTGATTAAAAAACGATACAAAACAATAATAGTAAGATAATTACAACACTTTATAAAAGTGATAAATACATATAAGTTTTTTTTACATTTCGATAAAATTTCCCGGTATCAAGTAATAAAATTACTTGCCGGGATTTTCTTCTTTTGCCTTATTGTTTCTTGCCAAAACGATATGGAAAAAATAAAGTCATTAACTGATTTTGCAAATTTACCAGTTGAATCGGCTAAAGATATTACTGTTTTAAGAAGCGATTCGGGTAAATTACAGATATTTATGACCAGTCCTCAGTTAGACCGATACCAAGGCGAGCAATCTTATTCAAAATATCCAAAAGGACTTTCTGTTACTTTTTATGATAATAATAAAAAAGAAAGTATGAAACTAACTGCTAATTATGCTGTTGATTACGAAGAACGGAGAATAATGGAAGTAAAAAACAATGTAATAATTATTGATTTTAAAAAAGGAGACACCATTTATACCGAAAGTTTATCATGGGATAAAAATAGAAAAACTATATTTTCCAACGTTTTGGTAAAACGTGTAAATAAAAGCGGTGTGCTTTATGGTGATGGATTTGATGCTGATGAAAACTTTAATAACTACTTGCTGCGTCGTCCACGTGGAGGTTTTAGTCTTGATAAAGAATAATTCACAATGAATGACTTGTTTATAATATTGATAATGTTGCTATTGTCTGCCTTTTTTTCGGGTATGGAAATTGCTTTTATTACAGCAAACAAATTAAAAATTGAAGTTGACAGAAACAAAGGTTCCTTATCGGCAAGTATTTTATCAAATTTTTCAAAAACCCCATGGAAATTTATTAGTGCATTATTATTGGGCAACAATATAGCCTTAGTTATTTATGGCATTGTTATTGTAAGAATACTTGAACCGCTTATAATTAATATACTTCCCGCAAATTTTCATTCCGAATCCCTTATTTTACTCATTCAAACCATTGTTGCAACCCTTATAATACTTATTACTGCTGAGTTTTTACCAAAAATTCTTTTCAGGATAAATGCCAATAATACATTGCGATTTTTTGCATTGCCTGCAATAATTTTTTACTATTTACTTTTCCCGATTACTTTTTTATTTATCACTTTTTCTGAATTTTTACTAAAACGACTCTTTAAAGTAAATTTTAGTCGTCAAAATCAGGTATTTACACCTATTGATGTAGATAATTTTTTAAATGAATTTTCGAGCAATAATTCCGATAATAGCGAGATACAACAAGAATTACAAATGTTCCAAAATGCAATTGATTTCAGAGACGTAAAGTTGCGAGAATGTATGATTCCACGTACCGAAATAATTGCTACAGAGTTAAATACATCTATCGAAGACCTGATTAAATTATTTATAGAAACCAATCTTTCAAAAATTCTTATTTACAAAAATACTATTGATGTTATCATTGGATATGTGCATTCTCACGATATGCTCAAAAAACCTAAAGATATTAATCAGGTAATTAAACAAGTAATAATAGTTCCCGAAACCATGCTTGCCAATAAACTATTATCCGCTTTTATTGAACAGCGAAAAAATGTTGCAGTGGTGGTTGACGAATTTGGAGGAACTTCGGGTATGCTTACGCTGGAAGATGTTATAGAAGAAATTTTTGGCGAAATTAACGACGAATATGATACCGAAGACCATACCGAAAAACAAATTTCAGAAACTGAATACATTTTTTCGGGCCGACTTGAAATAGATTATTTGAACGATAGATACCAATTGAGTTTGCCAAAAACAGATGATTTTGAAACACTTGCAGGCTTAATTACCCACTTTC
>CAYTJB010000074.1:0-1616 GCA_964437995.1 uncultured Bacteroides sp.
TATTCGACAAATGTAATAATTATATTTTACAAATCGTCAAAAGGCGATTTTATTTCCCCCAAACTTTTTATACCGAATGAAATCAGGTTTGCAAAAAAAACTTTGCTACAATTGGCTCGTAATAAAGGTCTATACTGATTTTTAGTAAAAATACTTCACATCTTTTGCTTAGAATCAGTTATACCGAAAGGAAAATTAGTTTTGATTTGTTGTATATTTATTCCGATTCGGTATAAATAATTTTGCTTTGCAAATCTGTTAAGAAACAGGTGTTTTATTACAAGCACTACTCAATACTAAAAACATCAAAACCATTTTCTTTAATAGTTTGTAATGCACGTTGATTTTGCATTACACTTCCGCCCCAGTAATTATGATCCCATGTATGGGGCGTTTTAAACCAGCTATCAATTGCCATATTTAATGTAATTGTAGTAGTATTATCTTTATTAATCTGCACATTGGATAGGGGTAATGTAACTTTAAAATAATTTTGAACAAATCCTGTTATTGTACTTATATTATAATTAATTGTATCGGTATAAATTTGTCCAATTCCAAGATGAAAATTAAATGGCTTTAAAGTATCTTGTAAATTTTTCCATTTTCCATTTATCATCATATAATGATAACCGCCACCAAGCACATCGGGCCAAAACATATTAGATTCCGGTGGGTTTACAAAGGAAAAAGATTGATTTCTCTGTTCGTTTAACCCAAAGATAAAAGAAACGGAATCGTAAATACCCGTAAGAATCGGGTCATATACGTTCCACGTTAGAGTTGTGGGTATGTAAATATCAACGTAATGAATGGCTGTCCAATCATCAATTAAAATTGGATTTCCATTGTGTTGATACAAAGTAAAATCAGAAATAAAATACATTAAATCAGTAAGTTCATAATGATTTCCTGCATCGTTTACGTAAATATTAGTATTAAGTTGTATCGGTTGATTATCAATAGTATGAGTAAATTCAATTTTTAGCTTACCAGTTTCGGCAGTAGGTTTTGGGGCTTCGTCTTCAGTACAATTAGAAAACAAAAAAAATAGCATCCCTAAAATTCCCCAAAAACGTATTTTGTCCATCTATTTTTCCTTTTTACAAATTTAATGATAAGCTTACAAAAAAACTTCGACCAGCTTCATACAATTTAATTTTTTCGTTCGGAACGCTTGATATTACTCTCCTGTTTAAATGTTCATAATATGCTTTATCGAAAAGATTATTTATACCAAGTGTTAGTACAGCTATGTATCGAAACTTATATTTTACACTCATATTTAGCAGAAAATAATCAGGTGTTGTATTTTCGTAGTTGGCTTTTGATACTTGATTTTGAGCAAAAGTATAAAAAATATCAAGCTGCGGATACAATTTGTATTTTTGAAATTTATATAAAACAGAAAAAGCTGTATTCATAGCTGGTATTTCGGGTAAAGGGTCATTTTTTAATGATTCAATTCCTGTAACTTGTGTTCCTATATAGATATATTTTGTTGCATTTTTGAGATAAGCAAAGGTATATCCAGCTGCGACTTTAAATTCTACATTGTAATGTTCGGGAGAGTTAAACATCAGTTCGCCACCAATATAATGAGCTTTTCCAATATT
>CAYTJB010000074.1:1626-2375 GCA_964437995.1 uncultured Bacteroides sp.
AAACACCCATAGTAGCAGGCATTATTATGTTAGGTGGAAGTAAAATTGCACCAATATAATCCTCTATAATTGAAGCAAACATATTAATTGCCATTCTGCCAATTTTATTGGAACTATATTGAATCCCTATGTCAAACTGATTGTTAATTTCGGGCTTAAGCGAAGGATTCCCGAGATAATCGTAATTATCGAAACCAACAGGCATACGCTTAATATAAAGCTCATTCATATTGCCATTACGCATAGTTCTGCTAAGTCCGATTTTGGCACTTAGCATTTTGTTAAAAACTATTTCATAATCTCCACCAAAACTAATATTATGATGTTCAATGGTTTGATTACTAAAATAGGATATTTCATTTTTTGTCAATAGAAATGTATCTGCCGAGTAGTTTTGTCGGTATTCGTAGCGAATGTTTATTGAAACTTCTTGTTTTATTTTTGATGCTTTTGGAAAAACTAAAAACTTCAAATTGGTAAATAATCCTGCATTACGAATACAAGATTTTTGCCATAAATTATCTTTTTTCTTCGATTCTGTAGTAAGTCCACCCATTGTCATAATCATACTCCTATTGCGATAGCCGTCTTTATCTATCTGTTCTGCATCAATGCCAGTACTTACAGAAAACTTTCCTATTGTATATCCCTTTTTCAAAAGAGTTCCTGTGGTATAAACATCTACAGCCGATGTTGCTTGCATTATTCCAGTGAGAGGAGCTACTACTTGTGAGTATTGTGGACGATGT
>CAYTJB010000074.1:2385-3023 GCA_964437995.1 uncultured Bacteroides sp.
ATCCATAAGATGATCAACTTTTACGTGATAAATATTTGCAAAAAAATCTTCTTTCTTATCATCGGCTGTTTTTGTAAAATGTGAGTAAGAAACATTAAAAATATCAGTGTAATCAAAATTTTCGTCCATTGGAAGTGCAGGAAAACGAACGTCTCTTGCTTCGGAGCGAGTATAATTTAAGCGAATAGTATTAAATTCATTGATTTGAAACCCTGTTTTAATAGAAATATAATCTTTTTGATAAGAGGAATTTATTTCAATTCCTCTGCCATCAGTATAGTTACCATAGCTTTTATAACCAGCAGCAAGCCTAAAAAAGAATTTTCTGTTACCTCCATTTACCGAAAAAGAATTGCTAAATCCATTATAATTGCTTTCATATCCACTTTTTAAGTGAGTGTGGATTGTCCATTTTTCGTAAGGTTTGGGTTGTATGGCTTGTAGTACAAGTACACCGCCAATTGCCGAACCATATTGCAACATATCACTACCTTGCACCCATTTGAGTTGCATAATTTCATCTGCATCAATATGTGAAGTTACGGGATCCATTCTATTTGGGCAACCGCCTTCAATTCTTATGCCATCGTTGGTTAGTACAAGTAATTGGCTACCACGAAATCCCCTAAAAACAGGAT
>CAYTJB010000074.1:3033-3619 GCA_964437995.1 uncultured Bacteroides sp.
TCAATAGAAGTTCCTCCACGTCGAATTCCCGATGTATTTGGCATGGTTTTAAGTATTGTGCCAATATCTGTTTGTGGACTCGCTGTGTTTTGAGGTTGTAAGCTATTTATTTTATTTAGCCATAAAGATTCTTTCCCAAATATCACAACTTCTGGTAATATAATAAGTGTGTCTTGTGAAAAGACTATATTTTGAATAGTACCAAAAACAAGAAATAATAATAAAAATTTAATATTCATTGATTTTGATTTTTTAATATTTAGCAATAAAGTAAATCAAAGATAGCTTTCAAGTGTTTGGTTTTCAAGATATAATTTAAATTCAGTAGAAAGTTTATTAATAATTCCGCCCATAAGGCATTTGTCGAAAGGGCAAACACTGTGATCCATTGGGCAAGCTGTATCTGAGATTGGTCCTTCAATAGATTGATAGATATCTAACAACGTAATTTCGGAAGGCTTTTTATTTATAATAAAGCCACCTGAAGGACCTCTGGTAGATTTAACGTAATTATCTTTAACCAATCGTTGCATTACCTTAGAAAGATGGTTTTTTGAAGAATTAGTAACTTCTGCAATTTTATTTA
>CAYTJB010000074.1:3629-4323 GCA_964437995.1 uncultured Bacteroides sp.
TTCTGATCTTCCAATCAGAACCATTGCATGAATTGCCAATGACGCAGCTTCTGATAATTGAATTACTCTTGACATTGTCGTATAATTTAGTGTGTAAAGGTAAAACTTATTTTTTAATATAATTGGTTAAATTGGCAAAAAAAAAGGCTTCTGTTAACAGAAGCCTTTTCATGTCTTATTAAAAAATCTTACATGTGATTTAATTTTCTCATCAATTTTGATTTTAAGTTGCTCGCTTTATTTTTGTGAATAATAGATTTTTGAGCTACTTTATCAATTAGAGAAACCATTACTGGTAATTTTTCAGCAACAATAGCTTTATCAGTTAATTCTCTGAATGCTTTTAACGCATTACGCATAGTTTTAGCATAATATCTGTTATGAATTCTTTTAGTTTCATTCGATCTGATGCGTTTTAATGCTGATTTGTGATTAGCCATTTTTTTCTTTTTTAATTTTTAATTATGTAGTCCGTAGGGGATTCGAACCCCTGATTTCTAGGATGAAAACCTAGCGTCCTGGGCCAGCTAGACGAACGGACCATGTTTTTCCATCAATTTGGGAGTGCAAAATTAGAATATTTTTTTATATCTACAAACATTTTTTTGTATTTTTCATCAAATTCTCATATTATTTTGCTTGTAATTTGATTTACAGTAATGTATGAAAATTATTATTTCCCAATTTTTTCGGC
>CAYTJB010000074.1:4333-7559 GCA_964437995.1 uncultured Bacteroides sp.
GAAATAATTCCACCAGCATAACCAGCTCCTTCGCCGCAAGGATAAAGATTTTTTATTTGAACATGTTGCATTGTTTCAGTATCACGTGGAATCCTTACTGGTGAAGATGTGCGAGATTCAACGCCTACAATATTAGCTTGTTGTGTTAAATAGCCTTTCATTTTATCGTCGAAACTTACAAAAGCTTGTTGCAGTCGTTTTGCTATAAATGTGGGCAAAATTTCGTGTAAGGAAGCCGAAACAACGCCTGGCACATAAGATGTTGGATTAAGAGTAGCAGATATTTTTGAATTAACAAAATCTGTCATCCTTTGTGCAGGGGCAATTTGTCCATTTCCAGCTACTTTAAAGGCTGCTTTTTCAATATCTTCCTGAAATTTTAATCCAGCTAATGCTCCATGCGATTGATAGGCTTGTAAATCAGCTAATTCAATAGAAACAACCATTCCTGCATTGGCATAAGGTGAATTTCGGCGTGAATTAGACATGCCATTTACAACAATTTGTCCTTCTTCGGTAGCAGCAGGTACAATGATTCCGCCCGGACACATGCAAAATGAAAATACACCTTTGCCTTCGACTTGTGTAACTAATTGATAAGTAGCTGCTGGTAAAAACTGCCCTCTTGATTTGCAATGATATTGGATAGAATCGATAATTTGTTGTGGATGTTCAATTCTAACACCTAAAGCATAAGGCTTGGCTTCTATTAAAATTTGTTTTGAGTTCAATAATTCGTAAATATCTCTGGCAGAATGTCCTGTGGCTAAAATTACTGATTTTCCTTCGTAAACACAACCTGTTTGGTCAATTACGCCTTTAATAGTGTTGTCTTTTATAAGTAAATCAACTATTTTTCGCTCAAAATAAAACTTACCACCATGATTGATAATGGTTTCTCTGATATTTGAAATAATTGATGGTAATTTATCTGTACCAATATGAGGATGTGCATCTATCAAAATATCGGTTGAAGCTCCATGTGCAACTAATTTTTGAAGTATGTCATTTACATCGCCTCTTTTGGTAGAGCGAGTGTATAATTTCCCATCGGAATAAGTGCCAGCACCGCCTTCGCCAAAACAATAATTTGAATTTGGGTTTACTTTTTGTTCGCGATTCAAATCGGCAATATCGTATTTTCTTAAATGAATATCTTTGCCTCTTTCGATAATAATGGGTTTTAAGCCTAATTCCAAAAGTCGTAAAGCAGCAAATAAACCGGCAGGTCCTGAACCTACAATTATTATTGGATCAGCATTTTGTACATATTTGTAGTTGGCTTCACTACTACTAATTTCTTTAGGTGGGTACGATTCGTGGGTATACACTTTTACTTTCAACCGAATTTGCACTTTTGCTTTGCGTGCATCAATAGAGCGTTTAAGAACTGTTACAAAGTTTATTTTTTCTCTGGGTACTCTAATGGTTTGAGCAACAGCTTTTTCCAATGAATTATATACATTTAGCTGTTCGGGTAATACTGCAATTTCGATTTCTTTAATCATAATCAGTTGAGAATTAAAAAGTGCCTTGAGTACTTGGAGTACTTAAAGTACTTAAAGTTAATGGTTGTAACTACAAGAAAATATGCAAATTACATATTTTTTTTGAGTAATAGCGAGGAATTTTATAAAATTAATAAAAAATTACGAATTATGGGAACGGTGTTAATTAGTATAAATTATTGTCATCCGTATTCTGAGTAAGAAAAGCAATAAGCAAAAAAAGTGGCAACTAAAAGAGCAAATTATGAAATTTAATAACCTATTAACCTAATAACCAATAACTATTATTCAAAAGTGAGTGAAAATTGGAATATTTTTGATCTAAGTTTATCTATTCCATCAGTATATATATTGTTTTCGCGAACTAATAAATCTGTAATTCCGTAAGACATTTTAATTTCGGTAGCTAATTTAAAATAAACCAAATAAAACTCAAACCCAACACCAACTTCAAGAAGCATATCGTTTCTTTTAAGTTTAATAACAACTACATCATCTTCAGCCTTTTTTTTGGCTTGCGAAGCTAAATCTATACAATATTTTGCACCACCAAGCACATAAGCTCTCACGTTTGTCATACGTTGCGAGCGTAGTTTTAATTCTAATGGGAATTCAATATATGTTGATTCCACTTTTTTTTCTACACTGGCAACAACAAGGTCGTTAAATTTAATAAAATAATTTACCGATCTTTCGCCAAATGATAATGAAGGTATAAAGCGAAGATTCATATAATTATTTAACCGCAAATCGGCTACAATTCCAATATTAAAGCCCATTTTAGGTGTAGATTCAATGCCATAAAGTGTGTCGGGTGGGCGTAAATTTTCAATGGGTTTTACTACAAAATTCATCTGATTAAGCCCTAATAAAAATCCAAAATGATAAGGTTTTTCATCATAGTTTCTGTTATTAGGCATACGAGTTCGCTGTGCATTTAATGGTATATAGGTAGTACAGCAAATTAAGAGTAGAAATATATAGTTAATTTTTTTAGGGGATTTCATTTCGTTGATATTCATTTTGATTTTCAGTAACGGAATTAATGTATTTTTATTTTACACCAAAATAAATACTTGCAATTCCAAATGATACTTTTTGAGCGACAACTTCATTAAAACCAACTTTGTTAAGTAGCAAAATAAAGTTTTCTCCATCAGGAAATTTACTCACTGAATCGGGTAGATACATATAAGCATCGTTGTTTTTTGAAATTATTTTGCCAACAAAAGGTAATATTTTTTTAAAATAAAACCCATAAATTTGTTTTATAGGGAATTGTGTAGGTTTTGAAAATTCAAGAATTACCACTTTTCCGTTTGGTTTTAATATTCTGTACATTTCTGACAGACCTTGTTGTAAGTTCTCAAAATTTCTTACTCCAAAAGCTACCATACAAGCATCAAAACTGTTGTTTTCGAAAGGTATGTTTTCAGCATCAGCAGTCTTTAACTGAATAATGGGATTCAATTTTTTATCAAATATCTTCTTTTGTCCAATTTTAAGCATTTCTTCAGAAATGTCAATACCAATAATGCTTTTAGGTTTTAAGCTAATGGCTTGAATAGCCAAATCGGCAGTTCCTGTGGCAACATCTAAAATACTTTGTGGCCGATAAGGTTTCAGCATCGAAATTACTCGTTTACGCCATAAGTAGTCAATATTCATCGATAAAAAGTGGTTCAAAAAGTCGTAACGCTTAGCTATGCCATCAAACA
>CAYTJB010000074.1:7569-12254 GCA_964437995.1 uncultured Bacteroides sp.
ATATTCTTTTTTGCCAGAAATTTCAGTATTTTCGAAATATTTCAATGGGAACTATTATTATTTTAATGAAGTTAATTCGGAAAGCAATTGTTCTTTATCAATAGGAACTACACCAACTTGCTCACATACCAATCCGCCTGCCAAATTAGAAATGTAAGCAATGTCGTAAGCTTTTAAATCTATTGCCAAACAAAGTGCAGCTACGCTAATTACAGTATCACCAGCACCTGATACATCGGCTATGGCTCGAATGTGGGCAGGAATAAGTTCGTTAAGTCTGCCTTTATCGCGAGAATTGCAGCATAGATAAATTCCTTTTTCGGACAAGGTAGTAAGCACAATTCTTACGTTGTGTTGCTCCAATATATAGTTTGCAACATCAGAAAGTTCGGTTAAAGATTCTGAATCAAAATCAATTTGCAAGCCTTCTTTTAATTCTTTAAGGTTTGGTTTAAAAAGACTTACGTTTTTATATAAATGAAAATTTCGTTTCTTTGGATCAACAGCAACAGGTATATTGAGTTCGTTAAAAATTGGAATAAGTTTTTCTATTAAAGCTGGGGTAATTACGCCTTTATCGTAATCCTGAAAAATTACGCTACCTATTTTATTATTGGCAATAATTTTTTCGACCAAAGTTGTAAATTTTTCATTGTCGGTATCATTCAAATTATCGGTAATTTCCTCATCAACCCTAAGCATTTGGGAATTGTTGCCAATAATTCTGAATTTAGTAGTTGTAATTCTGGTTTTGCTTCGTAAAATACCAATATCAGAAATCTTATTATCATGCAGTAAATCAATAAATTCGTTTCCTTTTGTATCTTTTCCAATTACCGAACAAAGAATAGGCTCGGCACCTAATGCCTGAATGTTTAAGGCACAATTTGCAGCACCACCCAATCTGTTTTCGCGTTGATTAACAACAACTACTGGTACTGGAGCTTCTGGCGAAATTCTATCTACTTTACCCCATAAATAAGCATCAATCATCACATCGCCAATAATTAATACTTTTTGGGTATTAAATGATTTGAATAAATGTTCAAAATTAATGGTTGATAACATCGTTTTAGTTTTAAATAATAAAAGCAAAAGTATGAAAATATTTTAAATTGGCTTGTTTTTATTATAAAAAAGTACTTAAAGTGCCTAAAAATACTTGGAGTACTTAGAGTAATTATGTTATAGCAATTTCTTAAAAAAATTAAATTAAGTTCACGTTATTATTTATTGCAGCAAAAAAGGCTAAAGTAAAATTAGTTTTTTAACTGCTATTTTTTTGTTTTTTTTGCATCTAAATTGTATACCGAATGAAATCAGGTTTGCAAAAAAAAACTTTGCTACAATTTTTTCGGTATAACTGTTTTTTTTGTATATTTGGAGCGGAATTTAAAAACGATTATTAATTAAAATCAAACATTATGAAAAAACAATTATTCTTTTTGAGCGTGGCATTTATACTTTGTTTAAACACACAAGCCCAAATTACTCTCACACAAGCCAATACTAGCTTTACACCTGGTTCTATGACATCTGTTGGTGGCGACACAACAGGTTTTATACTTCCTCTTACTGGTGCAAATAAACAATGGAACTATTCAAATTTAACAACGAATAGTACAAGTTCACTTAACTACATTACTCCATCAAATGCAAACTTCCCAACTGCAACTTTTGCAGATACAGGTAGTTCTGCTCCTATTATTCCAAATAAATATTATTATTATGATTCCTATTATCAAACTTCATCAAGTGGAGCTAATTCTTTAGGTTTTGTTGTTAATAATCAACGTTATGGAATTGGTACTCTAACTGGAAATAATAATGATTCAATTATTTTTCCTACTCAATATTGTGCTTATTCTACTCTTTCTTATTTAATGAAATTCCCAACAACCATGAGTACTTCGTGGAATACAAATATCAGAAGTGTTCTTAACTTCCAACTTACTGTTACTGCTTACAGTTTAAATAATATGCCTTGTCAAAAAGTTACTAATACGGTTAGATTGGATACAGTAGTAGGCTGGGGTACTATGAGAATTCCTACACTTTCTGGTCCAAGTTTGGCTTACGATGTGCTTATGATAAAAAGAACCGTTATACAAGCAGATAGTTTTTATATGGCTGGCACACCTGCAAACTCAACATTATTAGGTTTTTTTGGTGTAACACAAGGACAAACTACAACTACAAATCGTTATATGTTTTGGAGAGCCAATGCAAGATATCCTTTATTAATGGTTAATTTTGGAAGTAATAATTTTACCAAAGCAAGTAGCGTTTATTTTGATGGTACAGCCCAATTTGATCCAAGTGGTGTAACCGAAATTAATCAAAATTCTGATATTAGTATTTATCCGAACCCCAATAATGGTAATTTTTCTTTACTGCTAAATAAAATGATAAATGAACCTTATGACTTGAAGATACAAAATATGTTAGGACAAACGGTTTATTCACAAAAAATTAATCCATCAGACATTATTAATCAAGAAATTCATGCAGACAACTTAAATTCAGGAACTTATATTGTAAATATTATTTCTGAAAAGAAAAAGTTGACTTCTAAGTTATTTATTCGATAATTACTTATTGATGTCTAAAAAGAAAAACTGCTTTTAAGCAGTTTTTCTTTTTAGAAACAACAATTTTCAACCTTCATTTTTATTAGTTTGTTAGAATTTGATATAATGCCGATAGAGTAGCTGTTACCTGCCTGCCGTCAGGCAGGTTGTTCAATTTATTGGACTATTACAGCTACTGTATCGGTATAATAGAGGTTTTTAAAGTATAACCTATGAGCCAAGAAGCAAATTTACAGTACAATAAAAGTTTTGAAGAATATGATATTATTGAAGAGAAAGGTTAAATAAAAAAGGGTAAGCCCCTTATATCGCACCGCTCAACCACCTACCCTTGCTATCTTCCGATCCTGGGGGAGTTCAGTAGGAGCTGGTCGTATAAGACTTACCCGGT
The DNA here is from genome assembly GCA_964437995.1 of uncultured Bacteroides sp. Taxonomy (GTDB): domain Bacteria; phylum Bacteroidota; class Bacteroidia; order Bacteroidales; family JACABE01; genus JACABE01. The sequence goes on from CAYTJB010000074.1 coordinate 10,552, forward strand.
GCAAAAGTACTATTTTTTTTGAAAATTCATAAAGTTTTTTTTGAAAATATTTTTAGTCTTTACAAACAATCTCAATCCTATCTTCATTTATCAATTTATCCAAAACAATTTTTCCTTGTATTTTGGGAGCTTTAAGTCCTTTGCCAAAATATTTATTGCCGGTAAGTATTCTTGCTTCGTCCCACAAACCTTGTTCGATAAAAGATTGCAGTAATTCATTGCCACCTTCTACAATTACCGATGTTATTTTTGTTTCGTACAAGTAATTGAGCATTTGTTGGAGTAAATTATTACTAAAATCAAGGCAGTGATAAGTTAAGTTGTGTTTACTTTCCTCTTTTTTAGCTGTAAAAACAACTGTTGGATGCTGTTGGTCGAATAAATGCAAGATTTTTGGTAAGCTTAAATTCTCATCAATAATCAAACGCAAAGGCTGGTTTCCGTGCCAATAACGGATATTTAACTGGGGGTTATCATTTAAAGCGGTATTTGTACCCACCATAATGGCAGCTTCTTCGCTTCGCCACTTATGAACCAATATTTTTAGTTCGTCGTTGGTAATCCAGTATTTAAGATTATTGCCTGCTTGTGAACGGTCAATATCCATAAAACCATCCAAGGTTTTTGCCCATTTCAGTATAATGTAAGGTCGTTTTTTAGTAAAATAACAAAAAAAACGCTTATTCAGTGCTTTGGCTTCGTCTTCCAATATGCCGACAGTTACTTTAATGCCTACATTTTTTAACTTCTCAATGCCTTTGCCTGCTACCAAAGGGTTGGGGTCGGTACCGGCAATAATAACCTCTTTTACACGATGGTTTATCAGCAAATCGGCACAAGGAGGGGTTTTGCCATGATGTGAGCAAGGCTCAAGATTTACATAAACGGTAGCTTCGGAAAGTAACGTTTTATTTTTTACCGAATTAATGGCATTTACTTCGGCATGTGCTTCGCCGTATTTTTGGTGAAAACCTTCGCCAATAACAATGCCATTATGAACAATAACACAGCCAACCATAGGATTGGGAGCTACATTTCCAAATCCATTTTTTGCCAACTCAAGGCAACGTAACATGTAAGTGCGATGTTCGTTCATATTGCAAACTTACAATGTTTTTTTATCATGGTATAATTTTTTTTCGGACTTTTGCAGTATAAAATCAGTTCATAAAGTTGAAAGTTAAAAAGTTTATAAAGTTTAAATACTTGTAACTTTTTCATCAAGGAAAAAGTTTAAAATAAAAAACAAAATAGTTTTTATACCAGATTTTAGGAAATATAACGGACATTCTTTTATTTTTTATACAAATGCGAATACCTTCTAATAAAATTAAAGATATTATTGAGTTTTTTAAGCAAGAACTACAAGGTTTGTACGACGAAAGAGAGATAAAAAGCTTTATCAATCTGGTAATGGAAGCCTATACCTACTTAAATTCAGCTCAATTGCTCATAAGTGGCGATAAAACCTTGAGTGAATCGGTACTGCTGAAAATTAAATTTGCCATCAACGATTTAAAGGTTTATAAACCTGTGCAATATATTTTAGGAAAAACAGGATTTTACGATCTTGAGTTTAAAGTTACGCCCGATGTGTTGATTCCTCGCCCCGAAACCGAAGAATTGGTAAAATGGGTAATTGACGATTATAAAAATTGCCTGCAAACCTTTACATTGCTTGATATAGGAACAGGTAGCGGATG
>CAYTJB010000075.1:0-8008 GCA_964437995.1 uncultured Bacteroides sp.
TATAATTTTTATTTTTTTGAACCTCCAAAATTACATAAAAATATTAAAATGCGAGATAATTAAGTTTCGTAAAAATGTATTACTTTTGGGCTTTGAAAATGTAAGATTAAATCAATATTAGAATTTAATTATAACCTGTAAACTTTTTTTAGGACGAGGCAGTAGCTAAATCTGTCAGGTTTTTTAAAACCTTACAGATTTGACGTTATACCATTACTTAATTATAAATTAGTTTGTTAGAATTTGGAATAATGCCGATAGATTAGCTGTTACCTGCCTGCCGTCAGGCAAGTTGTCCAAAAAAGGCTGTACTAAACATATTGTCTATCGGTATTTACCACTGCAAAATTATGAAATAATCTTTTGGATTAATTCATAATCAGCATTGGTATAAAATATTTTTTTGCAGTTTCTATAATTCTAAAAAAATATTCAATTACGAGACTACCTTTTTGTGCCTTTTATACCGAATGAAATCATGTTTATAAAAAAAAACTTTGCTGCAATTGGCTCGGCATAAGTGGTTATTAACAATTTTGCTTTGCAAACCTGTTAAGAACCATTATATAACCTCATTAATATAGTATCATCATTTTTTTGTAATATTGCATAAGTTTCAATTAAACTGAGTTATTTTAATAAAAAACCTATGAAACGTTTTTTTTACTTTTTCTTATCATTAAAACATACAATCTGCTTTCTTGGAAAAAAATTGGCGGACTTATTTTTCATCTTGCTTTTATTGTAATGATTATTGGTGCAGGTATTACAAGATATTTTGGAGAAGAAGGAAGCATGCACATTCGTAAAGGAGAATCGTCGAATATTATGTACACAAACGAACCTTATTTAATGATTTCATATTCAGATAATAAAAACACCTTCAATTATGATTACCCAATAAATATTGGTAATAGACGCAATAATTCTATTCACACAACGATACCTTCTGAAAATAATGGAAATATTGAAATTAAGTACAAAGAAATTATTGCAAATGCTATCGAAAAGATTGAAGAAAATCAATCAGGTGGGAAAAATATGGTAGAACTTTCTGTAGCAACAGCAATGGGTTTACAAGCCATACTTATTGAAAGCGGCGAAATAAAGAATTTAGGTAATATTAATATTGCTTATAATAACGATAAAAACATAGACGCTGTTAAGATAAACGAAAAAGATGGAAAATTAAATATTACTTCTCCTTATGGTATTGTTCAAAAAACGATGAGTGAAACCAAAGCCGATACCATCAAAAAAGATACACTTGCAGTTTTTAAAGAAAACAATGTTTATACTACCAATGACGTAACATTTTTATATTCTAAGTTTTATAAAAGTGCTCAAAAGAAAGTTGTTGCTGGAAGCATGGAAGATAAAGGTTCTGATGCAATTGTTTTAGATGTAACAATTAATGGGAAAAATTATCAAGCCAATGTTTTTAACAGTTCAAATTACGGCGATAAATTTGAAGATTTTAACTTTGATGGAACAAAAATAAATATTGGTTTTGGAAGTAAGCCAATTGAGTTACCATTTTCACTGTACTTAAAGAATTTTATTTTTGAAAAATATCCCGGTTCCGAAAGCCCCTCATCTTACAAAAGCGAAGTTATTTTAATTGACAAAAATAACAATATCAACGAAGATCACAGTATATACATGAACAATGTGTTGGATTATAAACAATACCGATTTTTTCAATCTTCTTATGATACCGATGAACAAGGCACTGTATTGTCAGTAAATCATGATTTTTGGGGAACTTTTGTATCTTACTTAGGATATACGCTTTTATGTATAGGTTTTATTATTACTTTGTTAAACAAAAATTCGCGTTTTCTTTCTTTACGCAAATTTATTACTGATGTAAGAGCAAAAAGAAAATCAATATTATTAACGATTGCATTGTTGTTGGGAATGAACGGATTAGTATTTTCGCAAAATGCACCAAATACTGTGGTTAATCCAACACATGCTAAAAACTTTGGACTTTTACTTACTCAAACTTACGATGGTCGTTTTGCTCCTGTGCATACCTTAGCACTTGATTTAATGCACAAAATTTCTAAAAAAGAAAAATTTGACATTGAAGGCAAAGGTAAAATGGATGCAATGCAAGTATTTATTGATATGATGGCAGAACCTGAGTTTTGGCAACAACAAAAAATAATTTATATTCCTCAGCAAGCTATCAGAGATATTATTGGCGTGAATACAGCGTATGCTTCTTTCTTTGACTTTTTTGATGCAAATTCGCAATATAAACTTGATAAATACATTAATGAGGCATTCAGAAAAAAACAAACAGAAAAAAATAAATTTGATAAAGAAATTTTAAAAGTAGATGAACGCTTGAATATTTTTCACATGATAATTAATGGAAGTATTTTAAAAATATTTCCCGAGCAAGCATCTAAAAACAATAAATGGATAAGTTGGGACGATAATGCGTCATCAGTTCCATTAACTGGGGCTATTAGCGTTATAAACGAAGACCTGCAATTGAAAATTTTTAATTATGCCAATCTTATGCAAGCATACATATTTGAGGTAATGCAAGCAATAAAAACAGGAGATTACACAAAATCCGATAAAATTATTGGTTATATTTCAGATATTCAAAAACAAAATTCAGATGCAACATTGTTGCCTTCCGAAACAAAAATAAAAAATATAAGATTTGTTCAAAATGTAAAATCAAAAAAGAGCAAATATATAGGCTTAGCTTTAAATGGATTAACTATTATTTTAGGAGTAGCTTTTTTATATCATACTTTTGGTATGGGGCTAAGATGGTATATTACAGGACATGCACCATGGAGTAATGGTTACGAAGCACTACTTCTTATAGCTTGGGGGGCATTATTAGCCGGGTTTAGTTTTGCTAAAAATTCAAAAATTACATTAGCAGCAACAACTTTGCTTTCATTTTTAGTTTTAATGACAGCAAGTCATAGCAGTTACGATCCACAATTAACAAATTTGCAACCCGTTTTAAAATCTTATTGGTTGATAATTCATGTAGCTACACTTACCATTAGCTATGGATTTTTAGGTTTGGGGTTTATTTTAGGAATCATGAATTTGTTTATTTATTTGTTTAAAACAAAAAATAATAACATTCGTCTTGATTTATTTATTACCGAAAACACTTATATTATTGAGATGAATCTGATAATTGGGCTTATTTTAGCCACTATCGGAACCTTTCTTGGTGCAGTGTGGGCTAATGAATCATGGGGTAGATATTGGGGATGGGATGCAAAAGAAACTTGGGCACTTATCATTATAATTACCTATTCTATAGTAATTCATATACGGTTCATTCCAAAATTTAACGACAAATTTGTTTTTAATGTTGCGTCTGTGTTAGGTTTTGCAAGCGTTATAATGACTTTTGTGGGTGTTAACTATTATTTATCGAAAGGAATGCATAGTTACGGTGCCAGCGACACTCCTGTTTTTCCAGCATGGGCATGGGGTACGATATTTGCTATATTTATACTAATAATTGTTGCAGGTATAAAAGAGAAAAACAAATAATTATACCGAATGAAATTAGATTTGCAAAAAAAACTTCTTGCAATTAGCTCGGTATAAGTGGTTCTAAGTAGCTTTGCTTTGCAAACTTATTAAGAATCAGTATAAATTCAAATTATTTTTTTTGTATATTGCTATTTAGAATAATAAAAGTAATTGGGAGTAGCATTTCAATTAAATAAAAATAGTATCTTTGTTTTATAAATCTTAGCCTTATGAAATCAAAATACGAAAACATCCGTTTAAATTATAAAATTTGGCTCGAAACCCAAGATGAATTAGGAATTTTAGGCGATGGAAAGTGGCTATTGCTCAAAGCTATCAGCGAAACAGGTTCGTTGAAATTAGCTATGGAAAAGCTTAATTTGAGTTATCGCAAAACATGGAATAACCTGCAACAAATTGAAGAACGCTTGGGCTTTCCTATTCTCGATACACAAAGAGGTGGTGCTGATGGCGGAAAAACTTGCCTCACACCCGAAGGCGAGAAAATTGTAAAAGCTTTTGATAATTTCCACACCGAATTCGATACGTTTATTCAAAAAGCATTTCAAAAGTTTAAATTAGAGTTAGAAGAGAAATAATTACTTGGAGTGCCTAAAGTATAGAAAATAGCTGTATTGTCAAAGTATAACAAACTTTTTTAAGTCTTTTTTTGTTAATTATGTATTCTAAAAGATGCAAAATATTCAAATAAATCAAAATAATTCAACGTCTAATCGTTTCAATAACTCTAAGTACTTTAGGCACTCATAAGTATTTATAAGTACTCTAAAAAAACAAACTATGGCAGGCAACACATTCGGAAAAATATTTCAACAGACTACTTTTGGTGAATCGCATGGTGTAGCGATGGGTGGCGTTATTGACGGCTGTCCTTCAGGGTTGGAAATTGATTTTGCAGCTATTCAACAAGAATTAAATCGCCGCCGTCCGGGACAATCTAACTATACCACACAACGTAACGAAGCTGATGAAGTAGAATTTTTATCTGGTATCTTTGAAGGAAAAACCACCGGAACTCCCATTGCATTTATGATTAAAAATACGAGCCATGATTCTGCCGATTATGCTCATCTTTCAGAAGCTTTTCGTCCTTCTCATGCCGATTTTACTTATTATAGCAAGTATGGCAACTATGATTACAGAGGTGGTGGTAGAGCTTCGGCAAGAGAGACCATTGCAAGGGTAGTGGCAGGAAGCATTGCCAAACAAATATTATTGAAAGAAGGCATTACATTTGAAGCCTATGTGCAACAAATTGGTACTATTAAAGCCGAAAACCTTACAAATATTAGTTTGCAAACCATAGAAAAAAGTCCTGTTCGTTGCCCTGATGAAGTGGCTTCGGCTCAAATGATGCAGTTGATTGAAGAAACTGCACGCAAAGGTGATACATTGGGTGGTATTATTTATTGTGCTATAAAGGGCTGTCCTGTGGGCTTGGGCGAACCTGTTTTTGATAAGTTGCAAGCCGATTTGGCAAAAGCCATGCTTAGCATTAATGCTGCCAAAGGCTTTGAATACGGTAGTGGTTTTGCAGGCGTTGAAATGACAGGCTCGCAACACAACGATATTTTTAACAGCGATTTCTCCACCAAAACCAATCACTCAGGAGGCATACAGGGCGGTATTTCCAATGGCGAAGAGATTTATTTTCGCGTAGCCTTTAAACCCATAGCTACTATTATGCAACCACAGCAAACAGTAGATAAAAAAGGCAATATCATTACCATAGAAGGCAAAGGCAGGCACGATGTGTGTGTATTACCTCGTGCTGTTCCTATTGTGGAAGCCATGACTGCATTGGTAGTTGCGGACTGCTTTTTACGCTATAAAATTAATTCAAAATAGATTACTTTATTTGATAATTTGTTATTATAAAAATACGAAGTCATAATAATTAAGAACAAGGAAATTGCTTAAATTTGCAATATGGAATTTGAAAAAACTTATAACGAAAATTGTTTGATTACAATGGATAATATACCTGATAATTACATTGATTTTGTAATTACCTCGCCACCTTATGATGATATTAGAAACTATAATGGTTATCAATTTGAATTTGAAAAAATCGCAAAAGAATTATTTCGGGTTGTGAAAGTTGGAGGAGTTATTATTTGGGTTGTTGCTGATGCTACAATTGATGGCAGTGAAACAGGAACTTCATTTAAACAAGCACTTTTTTTTAAAGAAATAGGTTTTAGACTACATGATACAATGATTTATTACAAAAATAATCCAATGCCACAAACAGGTAATAGGTATCATCAGCATTTTGAATATATGTTTGCTTTTTCAAAAGGTAGTCCAAAAACTTTTAATCCAATTACAGAATCTACGAAATATCAAGGGCTTGCTAATATGAAAAACAGAGGACAAAATGGCTCTTTAGACTATGAAAAGGTTGAAAGAACAAAAGAAAAAAAAGTTGGTAATGTTTTTTTCTATTCTGTAGGTGGTGGTATATCAACAAAAGATAAAATTGCGTATAATCATCCTGCAATATTCCCTGAGAAACTTGTTGCAGACCAAATAAACACATGGACAAATGAAAATGATATTGTCTATGATCCTTTCATGGGTAGTGGCACAACTGCCAAAATTGCTCATTTGCTTAAAAGAAAATGGTTAGGGTCTGAAATTTCAAAAGAATACGTTGAAATAGCAGAAGAACGATTAAAAGAACACACAATTAATAACTTATTTACAGCAATATAGTATGAATTTAGTTGAAAGAGGCTCGCAAACTGCAAAAGATGGATTTAAAAATGAGGATGATATTGTTAAGAAATTTAATGAATGGGAAAAAGATAAAGAAGCTCAAGCATGGCTAACGTTAATGAAATATAATCTTTCAGAAATTGAATATGTTGAAGCTGTAAAACTATCAGGTTATAAAACAGATGTTCAGGTTCAAGTAACTATAAAACTTAAAAAAGCAATTGATGTTGAAAATCTACAAGTAAAATTAGTAAGCAATCCCAAAGGATTTAATCAAATAGACAAACGATGGATTGATAAATATACTGAAATGTGGAATATTCCACAAAATATAGTCTCTATCCTTAAAAAGTACACAGGGGAAGAAAAACCAAATATCTCTAAACCAAAAGATAAGCGAAGAATGTTTGCTTTTGAGTTTACCGAAGTTGAGCAGAAAGCAGTTGTAAAATGGTTAAAGGAAAACCAATCTCTAATTGTTTCCGACATTTTAAAAGGACGAGGTAAATTTGCAGCAGAATGGATGCTTGTCGCTCAAAAAAATAACAAAAATGCTCGTTGGATACTAAAACCGATGAATTTTTGCATGAATTATTTTGGAAATGGAGAAATTGGAATTACTGCAAGAGGGAATTTTAAAATAGGTAAAATTACAATGCAACGAAAAGGCGGTGATGGAGGTAGAGATACAGCAAAAATGTTGCAATTTAAACTAAATCCAGCAGAATTGTTTGATAATCAATAAAATTTAAATCATATTTAAAATACAAATTTTTTTAATAATATCTAAAATACAATTACCATGAAAAAAGCATTAAAAATTACAGGAATTACATTTGGAGTAATTATCTTATTATTAATCATTTTACCTTTTGCATTCAAAGGTACTATTGTAAAAAAAATAAAAGAAGAAACCAATAAAAACCTCAACGCCAAGGTTGATTTTAACGATTTCGGCTTATCGTTGTTCAGGAGTTTTCCTAACTTTTCGCTAAGTTTAGAAGGGCTAAGTATAGTCGGTATCGACGAATTTAAGGAAGATACATTGGCTTCGGTGCCAAAATTATACATTACTATTGATTTAATGAGTGTTATCAAAGGTTCTGAATACAAGATTAATAAAATTGAAGCTGACGATGCTCGTATTTTATTAAAAGGCTTAAAAAACGGCAAAGTAAACTGGGATATTGCAAAACCAACCGATACTACAAAACCAGCCGAAGCTCCTACAGAACCTTCAAACTTTAAAATGGCTTTCCAGAAAATACAACTCAATAATGCACATATTGTTTACGATGATGCCAAATTAGGCTTTTATATGCTACTTGATGGTTTAGACCATACCTCAAAAGGCGATATGACTGCAGATATCACTACGCTGAAAACCAATACTACCATCAAGCAATTAGATATGGACTATGGTGGCGTTAGGTATTTAAGTAAATCAGATGCTGATATTAAGCTCGATTTAGGAATGGACATGAAAAACATGAAGTTTACCTTTGAAGAAAACACTTCACGTTTAAATCAGTTGTTTTTCCAGTTCGAAGGCTTTTTTGCCATGCTCAAAGATGGCGGTTTTGATATGGACATCAAGCTAAAAACCGATAAAACCGATTTCAAAAATATCTTGTCAATGGTGCCTGCTTTATATGCCAAAGATTTTGATAAAATTGAATGCAAAGGAAAATTAGTTTTTGATGGATTTTTCAAAGGAATTTACAAAGATATGAACACC